>CAUZVF010000493.1:0-5243 GCA_963582955.1 Planctomycetota bacterium | reverse complement strand
CGGCCATCGTCAATAAAAATGCACCGTTGTGGGACATTGGGGCGGATGAATTCTCGGCGATCATTGACGTGAATATCAAGGGCGTTGCCAATGTTATCCGCCATTTTGTTCCCGCAATGATCGAATCCCAATCCGGCATCGTCGTCAATTTCAGCTCGGGCTGGGGCCGGTCAACGTCTCCCGAAGTTGCACCCTATTGCACAACGAAGTGGGGGATCGAGGGGATGACAAAGGCACTCGCCCAAGAACTGCCCGACGGAATGGCGGCCGTTCCCTTGAATCCGGGAATCATCGACACCGAAATGCTGCGAAGTTGCTTCGGGGAATCAGCGTCGAGTTTTCCCAACGCCGAAGATTGGAGCAAGACAGCGGTCCCATTTCTACTCGGCCTCAGCGCACGCGACAATGGAGAATCAGTGACAGTCCCCGTTTGAAGATTCTTCACCCATCAAACAAGAATCGTTGCCGCAACATTTCAAGCGTAACGTCATTCGCTTCAGGAAAACGCAGCTTTTCGAGTTCTTCAGTCGCGACCCAATGGAATCCATTTTGGAGTTCGCCGATATCGGTTTCGTCAACGACTTGGCACAGCCAAAAATCGAGATCGACCGAACCGTGATCGTATTTGTGAAAGCCGTTTCGCAGCAATTCCGTGGGCTCAACTTTGATACCGGTCTCTTCCAGACACTCACGTCGGGCGCAGTCTTGTGAAGGTTCGTCCGACCGGCATTTGCCGCCGGGAAATTCCGCGTATCCCGCGAGCGGTTGGCCGTCGGCACGCTCGCCAACCAGGAATCGGCCATTCCATTCGACAACGGCGATACCAATGCGAGTGGGAGACTTCGTCTTCATGAACGACGATTCCGCCAGTCATTTCTGAAGTTCGATTGGCGGTGCGCCCATGATGTGATAACCGCAATCAACATGCACCGTTTCACCGGTAATGCCGCTGGCCAAATCGCTCAACAGGAACATACCCGTCTTGCCCACTTCATCGGGATCAATGTTGCGGCGCATGGGCGAAAATGATTCGTACAATTGCAACATTTTGTGAAATTCACCGACGCCCATCGCGCTGATCGTCCGAACCGGCCCGGCACTCAGCGCGTTCACGCGGATGTTTTCGACACCCATTTCGCTGGCGAGGTATCCGACGGAACTCTCCAAAGCCGCCTTGCAGATGCCCATCAGGTTGTAACCGGGAACAACTTTCTCACCCCCCAAATAGGTCAACGTCAGAATGCTGCCGCCATCGGCCATCAGTTCCCGCGCACGCCGTGCCATCGTGATCAGGCTGTAGGCACTGATCTCCAATGCCAGATTGAAACCGTCTCGGCTGACATTGTAGACCGGTCCCGTCAAATCGGTCGGCGGAGCAAACGCAATGCTGTGCAACACGAAATCAATGCTGCCCAGCGCCTGTTTGGCGGTCGCGAAAACCGCGTCTAAGTTGTCGTCGTCCTGAACATCGCATGGCACAACGAATTTTCCACCGATCGGTTCGACCAACTTCCGGACTTTCTTTTCGTTCTTAGCCCGCTCGTCGCGGTCTGGGAGATGCGTAAATCCCATTTCAGCGCCTTCTTGGTGCAGACGCTGTGTAATCGCCCATGCAATCGAGCGATCGTTGGCGATCCCAAAAACAATCCCCTTTTTCCCATCAAAAAGACCCATTCGCGGGCTCCTCTGTTAAATTCAAAGTCAGCTAAATTCAAAGTCAGAGCGGAATGGCTGACGTGTTCAGACCGGGGCCATCTTGTCTTGTCCAACCCGGTCCGCGAAAAACACGCGAATCGGCAACTTGAACCGGACATTTCAAAATAGCTGCGCCATATCAAATCGAACCGACCAACATACCGATTCGTGAATCGCGCTTCAACTTGCCGCGTGAGACGTACCACAAAAGAGAAAACGCGCTGCCGAGTTCGAAAACTCGCCAACGCGTCAATGACGAATGCTGCTAAGGGCTTCGGCTCGCGGATCATTTGGCTCCGGCGGCGACCGCTTCCATTTCTTGGGCCTCGTCCACCAAGTCGTCGCTGCTGTCGGGATACATGGCTTCGACGAATCCTTTCAGGTGATGGCTGCGCGTAATGTGCTGAAGTTTCTTGAGCGCCTTCGATTCAATTTGCCGAATTCGTTCGCGAGTGACCTTGAAGATGCGTCCCGTTTCTTCCAGCGTATAACTGTAACCGTCTCCAAGTCCGTAACGCAGCCGGATAATCTCGCGTTCGCGATACGTCAGGCTCTTCAAGACCAAGTCGATTTTGTCTTTCAACATTTCGTGCATGGCCGAATCGGCGGGCGAGCCTTGTCCGCCGTCTTCCAGGAAATCACCGAAGCTGCTGTCTTCGCTCTCACCAACCGGCGTATCCAGACTGACGGGATGCTTCCACGTCTTCATGATGCGTTCGGTTTCCTCGGCCGACAGGCCAACGGCGTGAGCGAGTTCATCCATGCTGGGTTCACGCCCGGTTTCCTGACGAATTTCTTCACTCTTCGCTTTGAGCGTTGAAATGCTCTGAAACATGTGGACGGGAATTCGAATCGTCCGCGCGTGGTCGGCGACCGCACGAGTGATCGCTTGCCGAATCCACCACGTCGCATACGTCGAGAACTTGTAGCCGCGGCGATATTCGTATTTCTCGACACCGCGCATCAGTCCCGCGTTGCCTTCTTGGATCAGGTCGAGAAAGCTGAGGCCACGATTGCGATATTTCTTGGCGATTGAAACGACCAGCCGCAGGTTGCCCCCGGACAGTTCCTGTTTGGCCTTGGTCCAGGCATCGAAACGGCGATTGATCTCTCGGACACGGGCCAACAAATCTTGCGACGTTTCCAGCGTCATCTCCGTGAATTCCTGCAACTCACGTTGAAGAACGGCGATTTCATCTTGGCTATTGCGATGCCGTTTCAGCCGCCGGATTTGCGACAGCAATGCCTGCACGCGATCACCGATCTGTTGGATCCGTTTCAACACAGGCTGCAGCCGCTGTGTTCTGACGCTTAGTTCTTCACACAGCGTCGCCATTTTGCGGCGTCGCAGTTTCATACGCTTGACAACGATTTTCCGTTCCTTGGCCGATGTCGATCCGTCGGTTTGAATTCGAAAGTCAGCCTCGTTATCCGCCATCAACCGCCGCAGCGTCTTCAGATTTAACGGCATGCGGCCTTCGATTTGTTCCTTTCGAACGTTTTCTGTCTCCGATGTCCGTAGAGTCCGCTCGAATGGCAATTCCTTGTTATAGACTTTTTCGAGCGTATCGACGGCGATGCGCAGTGCGAAATCGGATTCGATCAGAGTCCGGCGAAACCGCTTGCGGCAAATCTCGATGCGTTTTGCCAAGAAGATCTCTTTCGCGCGAGTCAGCAATGGTATGTTGCCCATCTGACTCAAATACATACGAATCGGATCCCGCGACGACAACGTCGTTTCGGGCAACAGGAACGTTTTCTGGGCTTCGGAAGCCTGGGCTTTCTCTCGCGCCGCTGCGTCGCGTCGCTGTTCTTCCAGCAGTGCCGCTTTGTCAGCTTCCGGGTCGTTCTGCAAGTCCAGTCCCGTTTCCTCCAAGACAACGACCAACCGATCGACCAGAACGGGGTCACCACCCTCGTCCGGCAAGAATCGGTCGACCTGCTGGAACGTCATGAATCCCAGCGCTTGTGCTTCTTCGATTAACGACCTGTAGCCTTCGTCCAATCGATGCACTGCTCACTCCCTTTTATTTGATCTTCTTGAATTGCACATCCATGTACACTCATGGAACTCTATTAAAAAGCCGCACAACGAAGTGATGGGGAAACTCCGGAATGTCGCCATCGGCCCGCGCACTCACGCAAAGGAAGCGCCTAATTACGACAGCTTCCGCGAACCGCAAAATCCGGGAACAACTGACATGAGTTGCCAGGCAAGCGGGTTCTCATGGTAGCATCCTTTCCATCCGTGGGAGAACCAAAGAGATTTAGACTCCAGTTTCTAAACGCCTGACTCTAACAAATTGATTGTAATCGTCCACGCTAAAACAGAAAGAAGGCAGATTTTTTCCAAATTCGACTCACAAGCATCACCGGCAGAATTATTCGATGGGTGACACGCTTGAGTCAACCGGTCCAATTGCAATTGGCATCCAGCATGGCTGGCGAAAATTGCCCAGTGAGAACACAATCCCAGCGATGTTTTACAGGTTTCTTAGCTTATCTCGTTGATACTTCACGACTTAGTGCCTTACGTGCTCAATCGTGTGAATTCAGATCCCGCGAGCCAAGCGCTGCCTTCAAATACCAAGAATTACGCTGACTTGAGGTCCCGGTCGGCTTGCGAGACCGATTGAGCGGTATCGTATTGGGCGGGATTTCAAGATTTGTTTCGGTTTACATCACCCACCGTTTTCGTATCAGCTACCGACATCAGGCGGATTTCGAATGCACTACGGGAATCAGCTTGGGAATGGGAATCTGCACGCCAACGACGCCATTGTGATGGCGTTGCAGCGTTCGAAACCGGCTTTTAAGGAACTCGTAAATCGATTTTGGCGGGTTGGCCGCGAAATAACGATCAACATAGATCTCCATCTGCTGATCGTATTCTTTTTGGCTGTGCGAATGCACGTGATAACGGCCCGACATGCGACGGATGTCGCCGTCAAATTCCGAGCTGATGTGATACAACTCGTGCAATACGGTGATCATTTTCTCACGAAATGTCTGTTCCTGAAACCGGGGCAGATAAAACGTCAGGATATAGAGCATTTCGCGGTTGTCTTGAAACAGCCGCTGGACGGTCCATTCGCGGCCATGCCGCCATGTGGTGAGACTGCCGTTTTCAAAACGCATCGGCGTCAGCTTTGCCTGCAAACCCCAAGAAACACGCCGCCGGGTCTGCGCGAACGTCACGGCCACACGGTCCATCTGAATATGAGCGAAATCGTCAAGTCGCTGAGTGATATCATCACAAAGCGCGGCCATCGCATTGCTGAAATTGAACGGCGATAAAGCGGACATGCTGAAAGAGAATCCTTTCTCTGACAACCGTCTTAGTAATCGAACACTCATGAGAACTACGAGAGTTCAAACCTTACGGGTTTTACTTCTTGTCGTCTTGTTCGTCAGTAGAAGTTTCGGCATCACCGGATTCGGCAGCCTCAGCCGTGGCAGCCTCGTCGGAAGATCCAGATTCGTTCTCGTCAGCCTCGGTGGTGGATTCTTCCGCGGTGGTTGTCTCGGCGGATTCCGCAGCCTCGTCT
>CAUZVF010000492.1:0-5253 GCA_963582955.1 Planctomycetota bacterium | reverse complement strand
AAAGACAACGCCGGCAACGTCGAACAAACCGCTCACAAGACAGCGTTGTCAACCGTCTTCGTCGCAATCAGAAAGCCGAGACAACGAAACGTCGCGTCGGCTCGGTAACCAAATATTGAAGACCTCTCGACTCATGATCATTCGCGGGACAAGCCTATGTCTCAATGTGTTCTTTGTCTGGAACGAGACAACAGACCGGTCTTCTTTCGCTTGACAATAGGATGAACATGAAACTGACTCAAACTTTATTCAGCATCGTTCTGTATCTGATCGGCGCGACGAGTGTGACCGAGGCGGCTCGGAAGCCGAATGTGTTGTTGCTGTGCATTGATGACTTGCGTCCCGAGCTGGCCTGCTTCGGGAAAGACTACATCAAATCGCCGAACATCGATCGTCTGGCGGCGAAAGGCCGGGCGT
This sequence comes from Planctomycetota bacterium, assembly GCA_963582955.1. Lineage (GTDB taxonomy): Bacteria > Planctomycetota > Planctomycetia > Planctomycetales > Planctomycetaceae > CAUZVF01. Next base: position 4,836 of record CAUZVF010000492.1, on the reverse strand, counting down.
TTCATCGGCATTACGTTCAGGCACCCACCTGTGGAGCCTCGCGCTACGCTCTGTTGACGGGAACGTACGGTCCGTCTGGCAACAACGCGCTGTTCCAAAGGAGCCGTCGGGTGGCGAAGAATCCCAAATCTGTTCCACCGAGTTTTCCGGCCTGGTTTCGCCAGCATGGATACACAACGGTTTCCGTTGGCAAGGTGTCACATCACCCTGGCGGGCGAGGTGGTCCAAACTGGGACGATCGTTCAAAGAAGGAAATGCCCGGCTCTTGGGATCGTCATCTTTTGCCCGCGGGCCCGTGGCAACATCCTCGCGGAGTAATGCACGGACTGGCCAACGGCGAGATTCGTGTGCGTGCCGGCCAGATGGATGTTTTCCAAGCGATCGCCGGTCCCGATTCGATCTACCCAGACGGTCTCATCACAGAAGAGGCTCTCAGCCAACTCGACCAGCTCACGAAGCCGGAAGATGGAAAGCCTTTTTTTCTGGCCATCGGGATCATTCGTCCGCATTTGCCTTTCGGTGCACCCAAGAAATATCTCGACCTGTATCGCAATGTCGATCTGCCGCCGATTCCTCACCCATCGAAGCCGCGGGGCAAGACGACGTGGCACGGATCGGGTGAATTCATGAAGTACAATCGTTGGAAACGCAATCCCAACAACGATGCCGGTTTCGCGACCGACGTACGACGGCATTACGCCGCTTGCGTTTCTTATGCCGATGCGCAAGTCGGGAGAATCTTCGAGCGGCTGGAAGAAATCGACGAAGCGGATAACACAATCATTGTTTTGTGGGGCGACCACGGCTGGCACTTGGGAGAGCACGCGATTTGGGGTAAACATTCGCTGTTCGAGGAATCTCTGCGATCACCCTTGATCATTCATGGTCCCGGCATGCGATCACGCGGTGAACCAACGAGTGCGATGGTCGAGACGATCGATGTGTTTCCCACGGTTTGCGAGCTTGCCGGTCTTCCTCAGCCGGACTTTGTCGATGGCGTTTCGCTGATGCCGATTTTGAAAGAGCCGTCCGCTGACGGACATCCCGCGATCTCGTACGCGCGAGCGAAAACGATTCGCACCGCGACTCACCGGCTGATCGTTCACAAAGACGGCCACTCTGAACTATACGATCACACGTCCGAGCATTCCGAAACTCGAAACATTGCTGCCGAGCATCCAAGAATTGTCGAAGCACTCCGCGCCGAAATCGACCGGCGTCTCGATAAAGATTCCGACTTCGCGCCCGATCAAAATCAACTGCCCGCCAAGCCTCCCAAAGACGCGGTTATGTTGTTCGACGGAATCAAAATTAACCGCTTCCTGAGCATGTCCGGAACCGCTCCCGATTGGCCGATTGAAAACAGCGAGTTGGTGTCAGGCCGAGGCAAGGGACGAACGAATCATCTGGTGTCGGATCTCCACTTTCGAGACGCCGACATTCACGTCGAATTTCGCTTACCGGAAGTCGGTAGCGGGAACAGCGGCATCTACATTCACGGAAATTACGAATTGCAAATCTTCAATTCGTTCGGCAAGGCGAAAGTCAGCCAGCAGGACATGGGTGCCATCTACGGTTTCGCTCCGCCACTGACCAACGCATGCCGAAGACCGGGCAAATGGCAAATCCTCGACATTCGCTATCGAGCTCCGCTGAGAGACGAAGCCGGCCAGATCGTCACTCAAGGCGCCATCACGGCATGGCTAAACGGCAAACAAATTCAAGCAAACACCAGATTCGGCGAACCACGATCCAAATATCACCCATACCGTTACGGCACGACTCCGTACTTGAAAAACATCTGGGAGCAGCAGAAGCAAACTTCCATCGGCCCATTATTCATCCAAGACCACGACAACCCCGTCCGTTTCCGAAACATCTGGCTCCGCCCACTCGACGCGCACACTATGACGTACCATGCAGAATGACAGATAGGTTCGGCATGACGGCGTTTGAATTTCTCTGGCTTGTGCTTTTTGAAGTTGCGCCAGTGAGCGAATTCAGTGAAAATGTAGTATGGCCGACTCCACACGAACCAATTCACGTGTTACGTATTTCCGTCCTCGGGATTGGGAAGATACTTCACTTCCGGCAGACGAATTACTTCCGTATCGAAATCGTTTTCGCTCAGAGTGAAAACACGGAATCCCGGCGCGGCGAAGTCATACTCAGTTTCTTGGCTGCGAGGACGGAATTGCACGCCGCAAGACGGTGTCGTGAAACATTCCAGTTTTCCGACTGTACGGTGGAATTCGTGATGCACGTGACCGGTGCAAATCACGCGCACGTTCGAGTGGCTCGTCAGCAAAGTCATCAGCGAACTGGCCGAGTTTAGTCCGATTTCATCCAGCCAAGCCGATTCCACAGAAAACGGCGGATGATGCATGAATACCAGGGTTGGTTCGTTCGCGGCCGTTTTCAGTTGGCTGTCCAGCCAAGCAACCTGCGTGTTGGTGACGTTGCCCGCGACTTCTCCTGGCAGTTGAGTATCCAGTCCGATCACGCGCCAATCGCCGAGCCGCCTAGAAAAGACCAGCGATTCGATTGGCTCAGAAAACAATTCGGGGAAAACATTCCTCATTGCCTGACGATCGTCGTGATTGCCTGGTAACAGACGGCACGATTCCACGTAATCGGATAACTCGTCGCGCAACATGTCATACGTTCGTGGTTGCTCGTCGTGAGCCAAATCGCCGGTGATCACAATCATGTCGAACTGGAAGTCGCCGTCACGAATGAATTGCATCACGTCGCGAAATGAATTCCATGTGGGGATCCCGCGCAACGTGGCGTCTCGATCAGACATCAGATGCAAATCAGTCAGTTGTAAGATTCGTACAGCCATTTTGACAACTCGTGCCGTTTTCTAGAAACGAGCCCTTTCTTGATGCCAGAGCCAGAATGTCGCGGTTTGTTGACAAGTCTTGATAATGAATCTGATCAAACGAGTTTTCCAACATTCAGGTTTGTAGCAAATATAAGCCTTTGTTGCTCTTACGCATCAACACAATCTTTACATTTGGACCTCGGCACGCGCCACAATCCAAACGGTATCACATTTGCAATTCGATCAAACACGAGACGGGCCAACCTCACACCTGGCTGACAAAACAACAAGTACCAATCACCATTTTGCCCTCCCAAATCCGGGGTGATTGGGGCGTCCCGGATCAGCCTCCAACGAAACAATAACTCCACCTAATCTGATGGCATCACCACCATTCTGGCTAGCTGAGATGGCAGATCGTGTCGCGTCCGAGATTCAGGGCGTTGATGTGTTGTCACCCATTGGTTGCCATTTCTTTTATGATGAAGAAAATGATCAGTGGGAAGTGGCCTTGTTCGCCGCGGGAACTGAAACGATCGGCGGATCGCTGGACGGAGCGGTCAGGCATTCAAAGTTCACGGCCGACTTAATCAAAGTTACCGGCGTTTTCTCGGTTGTCAGCAAAGTGAGCTGGCAGGCTCTGCCGGTCGACGACGGCGACGAGTTGGGCCCACATCTGTCGATTGAAGGAAACTACGGCGACGAAAATGTGTGGCTACGGATTTTGGCTCAACCGCCGAAACGCTTTCAGAACGGCCGATTCGCCCGCGCGTATGAAATGCGCCTTGATGAGGCATGGTGAGGCGGCAGGCGGCGTACCAAGCCTGTCGACTACGACACGCACCCGATCCCTCCTCGCTGGCAGATCATTTCTTGGTCCGCGGAATCTCGCGGATGTAGACATTCTTGAAATACAGAGTGTTTCCGTGATTCTGTAATTCGATTTGCCCCATCGGATAGATCGGCTTGTCGCGTTCCCAATAATTCTCGAGTGTCACGTTGTCGACGACGAGTTCGCTGTTCAACCACACGGAAACTTTGTCACCGATCATTCTGATTCGAAATGTATTCCATTCACCGATCGGTTTGTCCGCCGTCTTCGTGGGTTTCGACGGATTCTTCTGATTGTTAAACAGGCCGCCCGAACCGACCTTTTGTAGACCGGGATCCCAAATCTGCACTTGTGGCGAACCTCGCAGATAGATGCCACTGTCGCCCTTGGGCAGAATCTTCCAATCGACATACAATTCAAAGTCACCGTAATCTTTCAACGTACACAGCGACTTGCCTTTTCCGTCGAAAACGAGAACTCCGTCGGTTGGTTTCCAGTGCTGGTGCATATCGTCATCGGCTGCCGCTTGTGCCTTCGCGAGTTCCTCTTTTGACATGGCCGGCCGCGTTTTCGGATTGCCGACCAAACCCTTCCAACCACCGAGATTAACGCCATTGAACAGCGCATAAAACCCGTCGGGAGCGTTGTTATCATGTGGTGGCTCGACCTGTTCACCAAACAGGAACACGTTGTCGAAGTTGCCCGTATCGTCGAACGAGCCGACTCCGACCTGGCCCCAACTGAAAGTCTTGTCGACAGCCGTCATGACGGGATTGGCCATGTCGTCAAAATAGATTCGGATTGAACCCGATTCGGTGTCCCGGACGACTCGGATGCGGTGCCACTCGTCATCCCAGTTTGTTCCCTGGGTTGTCGTCTTCGAGATCTTAGTCCGCGGAGAACCATTCACGATGAAGATGTTGTTCGCGTGCGCGTCCATCCGCTTGCCAAGATGGACGTAATAGAAATGGGCGGCATCCTGATATCCAAAAAACAGGCAGATGTCACGGTGCGGATAGTCCTTGGTGGTTGATTGCACTTGCACATCGAAAACGAAGCTGCCAACCGTGATGTCCTTGATCATCGAACGGTTAAATGGTGCCCGAAACGGATTGGTGATTTTGCTGGCTTGAAACTGGCCGTAAACAAATCCGCCGTTCTGCTGCTCGACACGCCA
>CAUZVF010000491.1:0-5253 GCA_963582955.1 Planctomycetota bacterium | reverse complement strand
ATTGTTAGTTCAGCATCCCGACCAAACAACCAATCGTTGCACACGGCGGGCGGATGTCAAGAATGGTTATACCCGTGTCGAATGCGAGGTTCAAGAAGTGCCAAGAGATGCTGAGCCAGCAGCCGCAGTGGGTCTACAGTTGTTGTTCGGCAACTTCGACGGCCATCAACAAGCCCTTGGCCTTGCTCAGCGTTTCGTGGTATTCGGTTTCCGGCACGCTGTCGGCGACGATGCCGGCCCCCGCCTGAATGTAGGCGGTTTGTCCTTTCATCACGATCGTGCGTAGGGTAATGCATGTGTCCATGTTTCCGGTAAAGTCGATATAGCCGACCGCGCCGGCATAGGGTCCGCGGCGATGCGGTTCCATCTCGTCGATGATCTCCATCGCGCGAACTTTCGGAGCACCTGAAACTGTTCCCGCCGGAAGTCCCGCGCGGAGAGCATCGAGTGCCGTCATGCCGTCGCGCAACTGCCCGCACACATTGGATGTAATGTGCATCACATGGCTGTAACGTTCGACGACCATCACATCGCTTAGCTCGACCGTTCCATAGCGAGCGACTCGGCCAATGTCGTTTCTTCCCAAATCGACCAGCATGACATGCTCGGCGCGTTCTTTGGGATCGGCCAGAAGTTCCTCGGCAAGTTGCCGGTCTTCCTCTTCATTTTGGCCTCGTTTGCGAGTCCCGGCCAATGGCCGAATTGTCGTGCGGCCGTCTTCGACCCGGACCATGATCTCGGGCGAACTGCCGATCAGATTCACCGCCGGCGTCTTGAGTAGGATCATGAAGGGGCTGGGATTAATCACGCGCAACGCCCGGTAAATGTCGAGTGGTCGCGAATGCGTCTCGACTTCCAAGCGTTGGCTAACGACGACTTGAAAGATGTCGCCCGCCCGAATGTACTCTTTGCAGCGATCGACAACATCCTCGAAGTCGTCTTTTTCGAAATTCGACTGCCATTCTCGCGTCGGTTCACCAACGCTGGCGATATCGGTCATTTGCAGGTCGGCTCCGCCACTCTGCAGTTGCCGGCACAATTCGTCGACTCTGGCACAAGCCACGTCGTATTCGGCTTGCAAGTCTTCGGCGTCGGTTCGCGCGTGAGCCACGACCAAGACTGTCTTATTGATCTGGTCGAAAATGACCATCCGGTCGTAAAAGGCGAAAGAGAGATCGGGCAATTTGCGATCATCTTCGGGAGCGTTTGGTAAGTTTTCCGAATATCGGACGATGTCGTAACCGGCGTATCCGACTGCTCCGCCACAGAAACGTGGGAGTTCAGGCAGATGGGCGGCTTTGTATTTATTCAGCAGCTTTTCCAGTTCTTGCAGGGGATCGTCTGCCGAAAACCGTTCCTCGCCGTTTCGTTCCCGAATGACGACTTCCGTGCCGTATGCTTCCAATTCGAGAAAGGGGTCAGCTCCGACGAAGCTGTAACGGCCGACTTTTTCACCGCCAATGACGCTTTCGAACAGAAACGAGCAGGTTCCCGATTGCACTTTGCAATAAGCGCTGACTGGAGTTAGCGTATCCGACAACAACTGCCGATAAACGGGAACAAGGCCCGCGTCGCCGGCCAGTCGGCGAAATTCTTCAAAATCGGGAAAGTGTTTCATGGGCTCGTGTCGGAGTGGAATCTGCTCTCACCGCCGGTTGCATGATGTCAACTGAAACGCATCGCATCGGACGGCAGCGACGATGGTTAAGAGACAGATCCATAATAGCGGCTTAGTGTTACGTCGCAATGCCGTCTCTGGCCGTGCTTGACACTCCTCTAACGTCGGCTAGAATTTAGCCGTCATCGCACATGACAAAGAGAAAAACGGCAGCATCGGTTTCGTCAAAGACTCGTTTTGGGCAGGACGCCAATTGCGACGATGTGGTTCTGGTTGACAACACTCGTTTAACCAAAAAACGAGGCGAGGATCGTTTCATGAAGAAATGCCGCCGTTGTTCGAAACCAGCGACCTATCATATCGTCGATATCCAACACGGCGATGCGAACGAAACGCATCTTTGCGAGCAATGTGCGCACCAGTTTCTAGCAACATCCGATTCGGCGGTTGATACGGTTGATACGACTGATGACGAGCCGGATCAGCTTACCTCGCATTTGCTTGCCGATATTTCCGAGGAGGAATTGGCGGATTTGGATAACCTTGTTTGCCCGAATTGCGCAATCACGTTTAAGCAGTTTCGCAGTCAGGGACGGCTGGGGTGTCCTCACGACTACATCGCCTTCGAAGCCCAGCTTATTCCGTTACTCGAAAACATTCACGGCGAGACTCAGCACGTGGGAAAGCTCCCCAAGAGCACTCCCGATGCGGGCCAACGCCATTATCACCTCATTAAGTTGCGAAACGACTTGCGATCGGCCGTCGAACAGGAAGCCTACGAAGACGCCGCACGGCTGCGTGACGAGATTCACACGCTTGAAGTTGAGATTGGAGAATCGGATGGTGGCTCGGAAAGTTTGCTTTGATTCTGTCCCGTCATTCCTCCCATCACGCGTCACGGCTTGATCAACGAGAACCGTCAAAACGAAGGAGATAAACGTGGACCTGGACTCCCTCGCCACGACCAGTGGAGAATGGTTGCGGGGTGCCGGCCCGGAAGCCGACATTGTCGTATCGAGCCGTATTCGACTGGCCCGCAATCTCGCGAAATTTCCATTCGCCAGCCGCGCCGATAAGTCCACGCGGACCGAAATTGAAACTTTGTTGAGAAACCGCGTCGCCGAGCTTCCGATACAAACCAAGCTGAATTATTTCTGCGTCGAGTCGCTGAAAACGATCGACCGGCAGTTTCTCGTTGAACGCCAATTGATCAGCCGTGAACTTTCCGATAGCGACGGATCACGTGGCGTGTGCATCAGCGATGAAGAAAACGTCAGCCTGATGATCAATGAAGAGGACCACCTTCGAATTCAGGTTCTGAGGAGTGGGTTCGCATTGGATGAGTGCTGGCAGGAAATCGACCGGCTGGATGACCTGTTGGAAGAAGAAGTCACATACGCGTTTAGCGAACAGCTTGGTTATCTCACTGCGTGTCCGACCAACTGCGGGACCGGCATTCGCGTCAGTGTGATGTTGCACTTGCCGGCACTGGTGCTGACGAAGGAAATCCAAAAGGTATTTCAAGCGCTGCAAAAAATCAGTCTCGCCGTCCGCGGACTATACGGTGAAGGCAGCCAGGCGATGGGAGACTTTTATCAGATTTCCAATCAGACGACTCTGGGCAAGAGCGAACAGCAATTGATTTCTGATTTGAAAGATGTCGTGCCCAACATCATCAGCTACGAGCGACGAGTCCGCGACGCTTTGGTCAAAGACAACCGCGAGGGACTGCACGATCAGATTTCCCGCGCCTACGGCATCCTCCGCAGCGCCCAGACAATTAGTTCGGAAGAAACCATGCACTTGCTGTCGAGCGTGCGGATGGGAGTCAATCTTGGGCTGATTGACGAACTGGAAATCCCGACGGTTAACGAGTTGTTCATTCACACTCAACCGGCGCATCTGCAGAAACTACAGCATTCGCCGTTGGAATCCGCCGAGCGGAATATCGCCCGCGCACGCTTTCTGCGACAACGGCTCGCGACTTCTCAGAACGAGCAAAACTGAGCCGGCAGCAAGAAACCCAGAATTGACGACGCTGAGTCCATGCCCAATGCTGTTTTGCGAACGATCCTGCCACCGTTCGCCATTTGTCAAACGGCATTGCGTTTAGCACCGAAACCGGGAAACCACATCCATCACGGCATCGACAACGTCCTTGACGTCTTGGTCATCCATTTTGCTATAGATGGGCAACGACACTTCTCGTTCGAATTCGCGCACAGCCACCGGATAGCGTTCCGGATTGTCGCCGTACAGGCCGCGGTAATCGGGATGAAGATGGATCGGCACGAACCGGACAGTCGCTTCGATATTCCGTTGCCGCAATTCCTCGATGAATTGCTCGCGGTCAATGATCAAATGCCGTTGATTCAGCCGCAGCGGATACATGTGCCATGCGTGTTGGCACTCAGGGCGGTCGTGCGGGCATTCCAATTCGGTCAGTGAACTGAAAATGGCATTGTAGGTCACGGCAATTTCACGTCGACGCTGCCAATGCTGCTCGGCGTTTTTTAACTGAGCCAAGCCGGCGATCGCGTTCAGCTCGGGCATTGGCGAGAAACAACTCGGCGTCTGCGTTTCGTCAAACCAAGTTGCGATCGATTCGTCGTCGCAGTTTCTTCCCAACAACAGACGGCGGCATTGTTGGGCAAGAGCGTCGTCGTTGACACAAATCATTCCCCCTTGGCCGGTGTCGATCGGTGATTCCGAGTGAAAACTGAAACAGACCACATTGCCATGTTGGCCGATCATTCGTCCCGACTCACGCGCCGGAAATGTCTGAGCGGCACTTTCGATGACCGGAATTCGATGTTCGCGGGCAATCGACAGAATGGCGTTCATGTCGGATGGAAGCCCGCCGGCGTGCGCCGGCGCAATCGCACGGGTCTTGTCGGTAATAGCGGCCGTGATTTGTTCCGGGGCGATATTCAGCGTCGCCGTGTCGACATCAACAAACGTTGCAGTCGCCCGCAGTTGTTGGACAGCCGATGTTACACCCGAAAATGTGTAGGGACTCGTGATAACCTCGTCGTCTTCGTGAATTCCAATTGCGTGAAACGACAGGTGCATCGCCGCCGCAAACGAATTGACAGCGATCGCATGTTTCACTCCGACGAACTTGGCGAACACGGTTTCGAATTCGGTTGTTTTGGCTCCGGGCCTCAGTAATGCGGATGTCGGCGATACGGACAAGTGCTCGAAATCAGCGTCGTCGAAGTCCGATACGCTGAACCGCAGTAGCTGCCGTCGCGTCGCGACCCCCAAGCGCCGACGCTGTCGGCCACGCACACCAATTGATGCTGGTGGGCTGCTCGAAACGATTTGTTCCGCAGAGATCGTCGACACTGACGGAGATCCTATTCCAAATGAAGCAGTTACACGGCAACGAGGTCAATTCGCTACACTCCTTGGAACGCAAACCACATACCAACGTGATCGTGAACGCCGGCTGATCCCGCACAGTCGGTGCAATTTGTACCGGCAGTGAGTATGACCGCAGACATTCATGCTGTTCCGTAACAGACTACTGTGAAAGGATTTGTGCTGCATCATTGGTCGCAAGTGCCGTTTGTACCAACTAAAAATCCGGTTTCGCGCATATTTGATAGAGTGGAGTCGCCAGCCCCGATGTT
>CAUZVF010000490.1:0-5254 GCA_963582955.1 Planctomycetota bacterium | reverse complement strand
CACATCGCTGTCAGCTTGGGACGACGCGACGCCAATCGGCTGGAAGTCGCCGGCAGCTTCGAGAGCTACGATCCGTTGCGCGATCCGCAGATGCGGCCATCGCCGTTTCAGGCATTCGTGCGGATCATGATTGGCTGCGACAAGTTCTGCACCTATTGCGTCGTGCCCACAACACGCGGTCCGGAACAGAGCCGCGTGCCGAGCCATATCGCGAAAGAAGTTCGCACGCTGGCCGATCAAGGTGTCAAAGAAGTCACGCTACTCGGTCAAACGGTCAACAGTTACCAGCACACCGAGAACGGTCGTTTGTACTGCTTATCTGACTTGCTCGAATTGATCCACGACGTTGACGGAATCGATCGGATCAAGTTCGTGACGAACTATCCCCGCGACATGAGCAACGACTTGCTACACGCGGTACGCGACCTTCCCAAAGTCGCCCGGTATTTGCACGTTCCCGCTCAATCGGGCTGCAACGAAATTCTGAAACGCATGAAGCGTGGTTACACGGTCGAGCAGTACCGGGAAATGATGCAGCGTATCCGCGAGCACGTCCCCGGCTGTGCGGTATCGAGTGATTTCATCGTCGGATTCTGCGGCGAAACCGACGAGTCGTATCGAAAGAGCATCGACCTGATTCAAGAGTGCCGCTTCAAAAACAGTTTCATCTTCAAGTACAGCGCCCGTCCCGGCACGAAAGCCGACGACCTGCACGACGACGACGTGCCGGAAGACGTCAAGCGGCGACGCAACAACGAGATGCTCGATGTGCAGAACGAAATCAGTGAAGAAGACAACGCCGAGTTCATTGGCCGGCAAGTTGAGGTCCTCGTCGAAGGCCGTAGCAAGGCGGCGTTGAAAACCGAGGCCGGCAACGGCGATGCCACTCAAAGTAAACAACTCGTGGGCCGCACGGATTGCGATCGTATCGTCGTTTTCGACGGCAACGAACGGTTGGCCGGATCGCTGACGAAAGTGGAAGTCCACGATTGCTCAGCCACCACGTTGATTGGTTCGATCGTGACCCACGAATTCCAACATCGCTCGTCCGAATTGCTACCGATCTTGCACTAACCGGAGTTTGACATCATGAAGCATGCAGGCGTAATTCTGACAATCGTGCTGGGACAATTCGCCGCGTCCGCTGCCACGTGTCCGGGCGAACCCATCAAGATTGGGTTTCGACGCGAGTTGTTCGTCGACCGCCATCTGATCGACAAACTGAGCGGCACGGCGTCATTGAAACTCCACCGGCCAGAACCGCGCGAAGTCGTCCTGACAACCGACAAGCCCTGGGAAGGCAATACGAGTGCGTACTACACGATCTTCCGTGACGGCGATATGTACCGAATGTACTATCGCGGATCGCATTTCGACGAGAAGGCCAAGAAGGTGACGCATCGGGAAGTAACGTGTTACGCCGAGAGCCGCGACGGCATTCACTGGACGAAACCCGATCTGGGCCTGTTTGAATTCGACGGTTCGAAAAAGAACAACATTGTCTGGGACGGCATTGGCACGCACTGTTTTGTTGTCTTCAAAGATCAAAATCCCGATTGCCCGCCCGAAGCCCGCTACAAAGGCATTTCTCGCGGACGTCCACGCGGTAAGAAAGGGCTGTATGTTTTCAAATCTCCCGATGGCATCCACTGGAAGTTGCTGAAGAACGAACCGGTCATCACCGAGGGCGCTTTCGATTCTCAAAACCTCGCGTTCTGGGATCCGCACGCAAAAATCTATCGTGAATACCATCGCACCTTCGTCGACGGCGTCCGAGCCATCATGACTGGCACGTCAACGGATTTCGTGAATTGGAGCAAACCAGTTTTGCTGAAGTATCCAGACGCTCCGAAGCAACATCTTTACACAAACGCCGTTCGGGTTTACGACCGAGCCCCGCATCTGCTGATCGGATTTCCCACGCGGTACCTGCCGAAGCAAAGCAGCCGTGTCGAGCCCGTCTTCATGTCGAGCCGTGACGCCGTGACGTTTCATCGCTGGCCCGACGCGGTCGTTCCCGAAGACGCTCCGAAGGACCGCGGCGGCAACCGCAGCAATTACATGACATGGGGACTGGTGCAGCTACCCGGTAACGACAAACAGTATTCCGTCTATGCGACCGAAGCGTATTACACCGGGCCGGACAGCCGTGTCCGCCGTTTTGTTTATCGGGTCGACGGTTTCGTTTCGGCGCATGCGGACAAACAGGGCGGAGAAATCGTGACGAAACCGATTACGTTTCACGGCAAACGTCTGACGCTGAATTTTGCCACGTCCGCCGGCGGGAAAGTTCAGGTCGAACTTCAGGACGTGACCGGCGAACCGATCCAACAACTATCGCTGAAGAACTGCCGGCCATTGGAAGGTGACGAAATCCATCAGACTGTTTCGTGGGGCGATTCCGTTGGTGTTGGTGCCTGGAGCGGAAAGCCAGTCCGCCTGCGATTTCGATTGACCAACGCCGACCTCTACTCGTTTCGGTTTGAAGAGTAATCGGCAAATCGGTAGTAAGCGGAATGGCGCCTGCTCGACTCGGAGCGTGAAATGGCGTGTATGACTCAATAAGAGACTCCAGCGAGCCTTCGCCTCAGACCAATCCGCACAGAAGGCAACAGAGGAAACAAAGAAAAGGAGCCGATTGAAATCTTCGTTTCCTCCGTTGCCTTCTGTTCAAAGCCGCTTGTCCAAAACTTGACTCAAGCGCAACACGTTTCAACAATAAAGTAACTTAACGCGGCTGCGGCCCTTTCTTGGATTGCCTTCGTGTTTGGGTCGTTTTCTTCTCCCAGCGTTTGAGAATCAACTTGCGGTCTCGCAATTCGTAATCGCGTGAAATGCAAGCCAAGTCCCACGCCGTTTCTTCGCCGTATTTGTTCCACGCGAACTTGACATTAATTCGTCGGCCGTCCCGCGCGAGCCACGAAGCGACGTACGACCAATACTCACAACCCGGCCATCGGCGATCCACGTCGTAAGCCAGATGAACGCCAACTTTGCCGCTCTTGTTACGGGCGGTTTTCTGGCCCTTTTGATCGATCTTTTCCGGCAGCTCCGCCACAAGTTTGTCGTATCGTTGCTTGGCAAGCCGTTTGGCTTTTCGCTTTCCACCGTATCGTTTGTCAGAAAAGAACTCCTGATGCATCTGCCTACGGCGCATGATACGCACCATGTAGCCGTAGAACTTTCGTTCATCATCGTCGATGCGGCAAAGTCCGCGCTGAACAGTTATCGTTGCCATCTCGCCGCCCCAATGGTTTCGATAATTCCCAATTCGGCGAGATTGCTTTGCATAACGTCTCGCTCGTGTGGAATCAGCGTTGAGAATGGCGGAGCCATCGTGTCGGAACAGATGCCAGCGCACGAGAGGGCGCATTTCAAGCCTCGCAGATAGGACGATGGCGGTTTCGCAACGGAATAGATTCTGTCGGCGAGTTGCAAGACGTCCTTCTGCAATGTTCGCACGGTTTCGACGTCGTCGCTGATTGCGGCCTCGTACTGTTTCACAAAGAGTTCGGGAACAAGATTCGCGCCGCCGCACACGCTGCCATGTCCGCCCATCAGCACCGATTGTGCCATCAATTGTTCGGGACCCATCAACACGGTGAAATCCGGTCGGTCGGCGGCAAGTTCCAGCAGTTGGTTGAAGTACAGCATGTCGCCCGAACTGTCTTTGAGCCCGACGATTCCCGGAACGTTGATCAAACGGCGAACGGTGTCGATGTCGAAATTCAACTTGGTATGGCTCGGCATGTTGTACAGGAACAACGGCAGTGGTGAGTCAGCGACGGCCTCGGTCACAAAGTGCTGCAATTCCTGCTGATTCGCAGGGAAATAATACGGAGCGGCCAGGACCACCGCGTCGGCGCCTAGATCGGCAGCCGCGCGGGCAAGTTCGGTCGTTTCGAACACCGACGAATCCGTCACACCAACCAAAACGGGAACACGACGATCGACCAACCGGCAGGTTTCTTGAATCATTTCGCGCCGTAGCCGATAGCTCAGGCTTGGTCCCTCGCCCGTCGAACCGAGAATGAAGACACCGTGCACGCCACCACTGATAACGTGTTCGATCAATCGTTCCAGTCCGGCGACATCCAGTGTGTCGCGATCTTCCAACGGCGTGACCAGCGGCGGGATGATGCCTTTCAGCGGGATGTCTCCGAAGTCAGTACTCATCATGGTTTGCGTCTTATTTCGAGGATGTGACGGTTGCCGACTCGGGCAATCCCGGCCAGCGGCCGTGCTTCAAGTCTTGCAGCTTCAGTTTGCTGGGATCGATCACGACATGCCGGACTCGCTTGCGTCGATGCGTGTACGTCGTGTGGACCCGGCCATCGGTCGTTTGAATGACGGCCGGATACGAGAATTCACTGTTTTTATTTTCGAGGATCACGCCAGCCTTCCAATCGATTCCGTCAGTACTCAGTGCGACATTCAACATGCCGCGTCCGCGTGGGTTTCCGCTGCCGCGGTGCGTGTGGTTATAGACCAGTAGGTGCCGTCCGTCGGCGAGCGTCACCGCGTCGATTCCCGAATTGGGATTCGGCAGGTTCGTGGCTTCCATTTTGCTCCACGTTCGCCCGCCGTCTTTCGACCAACTTGTCGTGATCGATTTCTCGCGGCTGCGGCACAGGATCTGAATTTGTCCGTCGCGATGAGTCAGAATCGTCGGCTGAATTGCGTTGAACGTCTTACCGTCATTGATGGGTCCGATTCGCTCCCAAGTGCGGCCGCCGTCGCTCGTCAATTCAAAATGCACGCGCCAACCGTCGTACTCAGTGCTCGATCCACACAGCAGTGTTCCGTCCTTGAGTTCGACGGGTTTATTCTTGACTGGGCCATCGATTCCCGCGGGCAGCCGCCGCGGCCACGACCACGCCTTGCCATTGTTGAGCGTTTTGGTGAGCATTCCCCACCACTCGCTTGGATTGGGTCCACATTTATAAAACAGCAGCAGCGGCCCGTCCTTGATTTGATGCAGCACTGGGTTCCAACACGGATACCGGAGCGTCTTGTGTTGAATCCCTTTGGCAACTACGTCCGGCGGAGTCCATTGGCCGTCGACCTGAGAACTGACCCAGATGTCCACATCCTTGTGCCCTTCGCGCGTTCCGCCGAACCACGCAACCACGAGGCCGGCTGGAGTCTCCGCAATCGTCGACGCGTGGCATTGTGCAAACGGAGCGTCCTCGTAAATGAATTCGGATTTGATAATGCCCGGCTGCGGTTCGCCAGCGTAGAGCCCGGATGCCAG
>CAUZVF010000489.1:0-5257 GCA_963582955.1 Planctomycetota bacterium | reverse complement strand
GTTCAGGACGTCTTGGTACTGGTCGAAAAAGACCTGCAAATGAACCGCGTCAGTTTGCAGACGGATTTCTTTGACCGTCCTTGGGCCAATTTGAACGCGAGCCAGATTCAGCAAGTGTTGCTTAACCTGATCGTCAACGCCCGTCAGGCGATGAAGGGTGGCGGCAGGATGTTCATTTCCGTCCGATCCAATTGTGAGACCGGTCTGGCCGAGATTGCGGTTCGTGATACGGGCAGTGGAATTCCGGCCGATAAGCTTCCGAAGATCTTCGAGCCGTTCTTCTCGACGAAAGACGCCGATCGGCAAGGGCAGGGTGGAACAGGGCTCGGCTTGTCACTGTGCCGCGACATCATCGAGTCCCACAACGGACGAATTCGCGTCGAGACTGCCGTTGGGCAGGGCACGACGTTTACGCTGAAGTTTCCACTTGTTGAATCGCCGTCGTTGCCGGGAATAGGTCGATCGGTCCCCCCTATGCAAAAGGCGGGGTAGTCCGAGCCGGCATTCCCGCCGAATGAACACGGTTTGAAACCGTTGCAAGTCGTCTCTTCGCGACACCAAACAGCGAAGTTCTCTTTCGCGCGCTTGAGTATTCGAGCGATGGTGCGGCCGCAAGCCTCGATTGACGTGTATCATTAACCGGATGACAAGTTTAACGGCACGCCGTATTGTGCCGACAGCTCACGCAATTCCTGAACCGTCGTGTCGGCGAGCGGTATGCCGTTGCGGCGGCGTTCCTGTTCGGTTTCGAATTCAATTTCTCCGGGAACGTAAATCCGGTCATGTCCGGCAGCGGGCCGCGCGCGATGGAGCGAATGGATCATGGCGTCCATCCCGCTTCTAAATTCCTTGGGATCCCGGAACAAATCGATCCGCATGGCGCCGAAGCAATTTGCGATCTTGTTTTGCGCGAATCGCGGTTGCTCATCCTTCTCGTCGTCATTTGGCTGTTGCGACCAACCGTTGGAAAGCACGGCCGTCAAAACCTCGACGAACATTGCCAGGCCATAACCCTTGTGAGCACCCAATTCTCGTGTCCCGCCCAAAGGGAGATAAATCTTCGCAGCCTCGGGATCAGTCGTCGGCATCCCGTCCGCGTCCAGACACCAACCCCGCGGAATCAACTGCCCGGCTGCCTTCAGCAATTCGACACGGTTGACCGGCACAATCGACGTGGACATATCGAGCACATAGGCCGGCTCGTCGCCACACGGAACCGCAACGCTCAGGGGATTCGTGCCAAACATCGGCTGCATGCTGAAAACCGGCGGCATGCCCGAATCGTTGCCATCGGCGTATAAATGGCCCGACATCGACAGCCCGATCATGTCGTGTTCGACGGCCATGTGCGAATAGAATCCGGCGGCTCCCAAATGATTGGAATTCCGTATGCTGACGAATCCGATTCCCGATTGCTTCGCCTTTTCGATTGCCAATCGCATGCCCCAACAGGCGGCGATTAATCCGATTCCGCCGTCTCCGTCAACCCGCGCCGACATCGCCGATTCATGCTCGATGCGGAATTCGGGATTCGCTTTGATGCGCTGTTCGGCGACGGTGTCTACATAATACGACTTCAGATTTCGAATGCCGTGCGTATCGACACCTCGCAAGCTGGCCCACACAAGCGCATTGACCGCGTCAATCGCTTGATCGTTCGGTATCCCAATCGCTTGAAAAACGGACAATGTGAATTCTGAGAATGCGTCGGCATCAATCGAGTGCCGATTTGCCATGTGTGCGGCCTTTCCAAGCGATGGAACTTAAGAATGCGGTTGGAATTTCGTACGATGGCTCTCCGAAGCCGTCAAGTTGCTGGCTGTTGGCAAGAATTCGACCGGCTCGAACGCAGTACTGGCATCTAACCACAACTGAGCGGCAAGGTGCTAGCCGCCGGTGTTACCGCAGGCGTCAGAACCTGCCGCTAGCGCCTTGCCGCTCAGGTTGCAACGCACGCATTCAGTTCTAAAACGCCGGTTTTGTTTCCGCAAGGTTGCTTAGTTGGACAACGCCACTTTGCATCGGGCGACTGGACGTAACTCGTGAGCCTAACTCGTTTAACGACAAGCCGAAGGCGTCCGCGTTCCAGTCTGGACACCGACGCCTTCGGCTTACCGTTAAACGACTGATTATGCGAACTTATGTCGAATCCACGCCACAAAGTGCCGCTGTCCAATTACGAACGTCTCGGAAATTAAACCGGTATCTATCCACGTCCGGGGTCAGGCGTCCAGATTTCAATTTTTGCCTGGCGGTCGACTCTGACGTGGAAAAGCCGAATTGGGAAAATTGAATTCTGGACGCCTGACCCCAAGAATGCCGGTTTTAATTCCGTGCCGTTGCTTAATGCCAAGCGCGTACTCGACCGAAGGTTTGTGCCCGCTTGTCGCGGAACGACGAATGCGACGTTTCCAACCGCGGGAAATACAACTTATCGTACTATGAAAAACTGATTGGCGCTGGTCTTCCGCTTGCCGAGGCTGTTCGCCGAGCGTTAACATGTGCGAGATCATCGAATTTCACATCCCATGCGATTTGTCGTCTCGCAAATTCGTATCGAATGCATCTCGGAACAATCGCCATGGACGAATCACGCTCAAATTGTCGGCGCGCCATTTCATGGCTCGTGCTGATTGCGCTGTTCCAATTGCTGCTTTCCACTGGGCAAATTCAGGCTGACGAAGGGTTGGACAGTTACAACCATGCCGTGGGTTTGTACAAACAGCAACGTTGGAAGCTCGCGGCCGAGACGTTTCAGAAATACTTGAAGGATCACAAACAGCACGTCAAAGTTCCCTACGCACGGCTGTACCTCGGCCTGACATTGATCAATCTTGAAGAATACGAAGACGCTCGCAAGGTCCTGCGGAAGTACGCCAAGGACTACCGGAAAAGCAAGAACCTGACGGATGCGATGTACCGGGTCGCCGAGTGCAGCTATATGCTCGACGACGTTAAAGCCGCCGAGACCGAATTTCTCGCGTTTTTGAAGCAGGCCAAGCACGATGATCCCCTGTTGGAATGGGCGCTGCCGTATTTGGCCGATTGCCAACTCAAGCTGAAAAAAAACAAGGAAGCGGCCGCCAACTTTCAGCGGTCGCTCGATCTGTTCCCCAAAGGCCGGCTTGTCGAGGATTCCAAATTCAGTTTGGCAATCTGTCATGAAGCGTTGAATCAAGGCAACGAGGCCATGAAGCTCTACAAAGAGCTGGCCGCGAATGCGGCGGGAACGCGCGCGCCGCAGGCGCAAATGAATCTGGCCGCGCGCTACTTCGATGCCAAACAGTTCGACTTGGCCGCCGCGGCGTATGCGGATATTGAAAAGCGTTTTTCGAAGAGCAAACTGCTCCCACAATCAAGACTGAACGCGGGATTCGCCAATTATCAGCAGGGCGAGTTTCAGGCGGCGGCGGATCAGTTTGAATTGGCGGCACGGACACCGTCGCAGGCGGTCACCGCGCAGTTTTGGCAAGGTTTGTCTTACAAGTCGCTGGGAGAATACGGGAAGGCCGTCGGGCTGATGAAGACAGCCTTCAACGCCGCGGCTGGCGGACCGCAGGCGGAAGAAATCCTCTATCATTGGGCTGACAGTGAATTACGTCGACGCGCCTACGCAACCGCGCGTGAACGGTATCTTGAACTCGTTTCACGATGGCCCCGAGCCGAATTGGCGGACGACAGCCTGCACTTTGCCGCGGAAACGGCGTTGCTTGAAAGTCTCGATGCGAACGGCGACGAACGGCGACAGAACCTAAAAGTGGCGACCGACTTGCTGGACCGCTTCGCCAAGCAATTTCCAGAAAGCGGGCTCGCACTGCATCAGGAATTGCTGCGCGGACGCGTGTTGATTGCAATTGGCGCCCCCGAGAAACTGCAAGATGCCGCGAGGCTCTTTCAAAATGTAATGGAATCGAGCAGCATCAAACGCACTCGGCGCGATGCTCGTTACCAGTTGGCTCGCACAAAACAGTTGCAGGGCAGTCATCTGGAAGTGATCGAGGTTGTCGCGCCGTTACTCGAACATGTCGAAAGGCAAGGCAAAGAATCCGCGTACGTTGACGCGCTGGTTTTGGCGGCCATCAGTCTCGCGGCCGAAGACAAGCACGCGCCAACCAGCCGGCTCGCGAATTCGTACTTGGAACTCCGGCCCAACGGCACTCAAGCCGATCAAGCCTTGTCGCTGCATGCAACGGCGGAAGCAAAGTTAGGGCACCAATCCGCCGCACAAGACAGCCTCGAAAAGCTACAACAACGGTTTCCGCAGAGTCCGGCGCTGGCGCGAACCATGCACCGCCTGGCTGAAATTGCCTATGACGCCGGCAATTGGGATTGGGCACTGCAACTGTTCACTTCGCTTACGAAATTAGGAGACGATTCGCCCTATCACGCGGCGGCACTGTCAGGAATCGCTTGGTGTCGGTTCCAAAAGAAGGAATTCACACAGGCGGCCGAGTCGTTTCGGCGGGTTGTCATGGAACATCCCAAACATGAGCTGGCATCCGAGGCGGCGTTCAAACTCGGGGACTCCTTACAACAGGCTGGCAAACAAAACGATGCGATCGCCGCGTACCAATCGGCGTTTCAGACTTTCGCTCCGTCATCGAACGCCTATCTCGCGGGGTTGCAAGCGGCCCGGCTGATGGCTCAAGCAAAGAAGATCAAAGAAGCCGATGCTGTGTACGATAGCTTGCTCAAGAAGTTTCCGAAGCCGAAGGAATTGGACAAAGTCTTGGACGAATGGGCGTTGATGAATCAAGAATCCGAGAACTTCGAACGCGCGGACGAGATATTCGCGCGGTTGGTGAAGGCTGTTCCAGAAAGCGATCTGGCCGACAACGCTCGATACAGCTTGGCCGAAAGCGATTTGATCGCGGGAAAGCTGGATGCGGCTAAGAAGGTCTTTCAAGAATTGGAATCCGATGCTAAATCCGACGGCGACGTGCAACAGGATTCTTTGTTTCGATTGTTAGGAATCGCGACCGAGCAATCGAAATGGAAAGACGCGATCAAGGTCGCGGACCAGATCACCAAACGGTTTCAGGACGGCCGGTATGTTCTCGATGCGAGATTCTATCGCGGTGAGGCGCAACTGCATCTGCGCAAGCTGGCCGAAGCCCGTGAAACACTACTTTCATTAAAGAACCAAAAGGACGACGCGAAAGTCAAGAATCAGGATTGGTTTCCTCATGTTTGGACTCTTCTGGCCGAAGTGTATGTCCAACGAAAGGAATACGACGCGGTCGTCGCTATCTCGGAT
>CAUZVF010000488.1:0-5266 GCA_963582955.1 Planctomycetota bacterium | reverse complement strand
ATCGCGTTGTTTGAATGATGACCCGTGGTGTTGTTCAGTATCCGTTGTCTGGTTCCCAAGCGGAGCTTGGGAACCAGATCGTTTTGCAACCCAATCCTGGTGTTGAGAAATGAAAATCACCTCCGTCGAATCCTGCCTGCTTGAACTTCCACTTCAACGGCCAATCGTGGCCGCGATTTCGAGTGGTAGCCGCGGCAGCGCGCTGGACAAGATTCTGATGCCGGTCGTGTTCGTCCAAACTGACGAACGACAGACCGGACATGGCTACGCTTGGTGTCTGGGAGGCGGCGGCCGAGCGATGCTTTCGGTGATCAACGACGATCTGGTTCCCGCTCTGCTCGGAGAAGATCCGCTGGATCACGAGCGATTGTGGCAGAAGCTGTATTGGAAAACTCAATCGATCGCTCGCGGCGGATTGGTGACGCAAGCGGTCTCGGCGATCGATTTGGCTCTGTGGGACTTGAAGGGAAAAGCGTGCGGACAACCTCTTTACAAATTGCTGGGCGGGTTAAGGCAGAGTGCCCCGATTTACGGTTCCGATGGTGGTTGGCTCAACATGAGTGTCTCGGAAGTCCTCTCAGCCGCCGACGAGTATCTCGGCCAAGGAATGCGCGGCATCAAGCTGAAGGTTGGCCATGAAGATCCGTCCGTCGACCTGGCCCGTGTGCGAGCGATCCGTAAGTCGTTGGGTGACGATGCGTGGATCGCTGTTGACGCCAATCAAAAATGGGAATACGCCACGGCACTCCGCATGGGCCGCGAATTCGAACAACTCGGACTTGCATGGTACGAAGAACCGATGATTTGTGAGGACATCGACGGTCACGCGCGGCTGGCCGAAAAGCTGGATATCCCCATCGCGTTGGCCGAGACATTGGGTTCGCGCCACGAGATCGCGGCGTTCGTGAAGGCCGACGCCGTCGACATCGTTCAGCCGGATATTACGCGAGTCGGTGGCATCACCGAGTTCCTGAAGATTGTCGCAATCAGCGATGCCGCTCATCGAACCGTCGAGCCGCACTTGATGATGGAAGCATCAGTGCATCTTGCGTGCGGACTATCCGGCGTCATCGGTTTGGAATACATGCCTTGGCTGACTCTGGCGTTTACCGATCCGCCGAAGATCGAAAACGGCGAAATGGTCGCGCCGGATGCTCCGGGGTTGGGATTCGAAGTCTCGAATGCCGCGGTCAATAAGTTTCGAATCGCATGAATTCGGCGGCAAAGAGTAAAGATCAGCACACTGACCGATTTTAGGATACGATCAATGCATGATTCATTGGGTCAAGCCTTTGCGCTCTTCGTTTCTTCGCGTTTTCAATGACATTCGAAAATGTTCTCAAGTTTTGGTGGCGGCTCTGCCGCGCAGTGCTCTTCCCGATCTGTGTCCGAACTTCAACAACCAGCACGGTACAATGCGCCCGTAAACTGTACGTGAGCCAATAACAAGTTAGCCAGCAACTCCAACACTCTTGCATTCGTGAGGCCAACATTGCACGAAGTTGAAGAATTCACCTTCTTCTGGGATGGACCGTTCTCGCAATGGGAACCGGCGTATTTCGAGATCGACGACATCGAATACAACTGCGCTGAGCAATACATGATGGCTGAGAAGGCGCGGTTGTTTGACGATGAACACACACTTGAAATGATTATGGACACGGATGTGCCAGCAACACAAAAAACGCTTGGACGGCAGGTGGCTGGTTTTTCAAAGTCCGTCTGGGAAGATGATGAAGAAACCGAGAATGGCCAACCATACTGCTGGAATGTTGTTTGGCGCGGCAGCATGGCAAAGTTCAGCCAAAACTCGTATCTACTCGACATCTTGATTGCAACAGAAGGTACAACGCTTGTTGAGGCGTCACCAGAAGATCATATTTGGGGTATCGGCCTCGCTGAGGCTCACCCTGGTTGTGTTTCACGTGACACATGGCAAGGAGTCAATTGGCTCGGTGAAATTCTGACAAATGTGCGGGAGCACCTAAAGAATAAAGTCTGACCAATACAGGCGCTGGCTACCAACTGCGTGAACCGGAGCGGCGAAGGATGTAAATTCGTCAATGAACCGCTGACGAAGGGTGAGCTTGATGCGATCCGCCGGTCAGCACAACATTCGTTGATTGATCTGAACGCCGAAGTGACGATCGGCGCCGAAGGTCCGAAAAACCGTTCAGAACAAACACGCTTGGCGTGCACAACGTGGAAGTCACTTTGGCGAGCGTTCCTGGCTTGCATCGACGGCGAAGCGGCTGAGCCTCGTCTCCACGCTACGCCCCCGTGGCCGACCGCAAGTTCGCTTCTGCGCGAACCGGACAACATTGAGTCCGTCGGAAACGAATCGATGGAGAGCCAGAACTTTGTTCCGGAAGCTCAACGCACGATCGGTGGTCGATTTTGGCACTGAAATGCCGTTCTATCGATGATTTCTGATCCCTGCCGCCGTCGGCTTACGCTCTTATCTATAGCCGCACTTGAATCGCCCGCAGACTCTCTTCAAGCGTCCATGCGGGTGACCGCATCTCGACGGGTCATGGCGATTGGTGGCTTTGTGCCAGAATTGGCGCAACGATTATTTGCCGACCACGTTTCACTTGTAAGGTAAAGTGAGGGTACTGATGCCTCGAAATCTGTTGGCATTCCTGTCACGGAACGCAGGTGCTCATCAAAGCCCCACTCACGAGTCGACTTGTATTTCCGCGGGACCGACTCTTCAAGGACCACGATTCGTGATCAAAGAAAAATCGATCAACGACCTTCTTGACCAATGGGAAGAACTGCGGGAGCAAGGGCACGAGCCCTCCGCGGAAGAACTGTGTGCCGGCGCTCCCGAGTTGATCGACAAGCTCGAGGAACAGATTAAAGCCCTAAAGGCCCTGGAGTGGCTGATCGACACCGATGCGAACGCCGCAGCCGAATCGACCGAAGCCAGCGTGCAGACGATATCGAGCGATGGCGTCCCTGTTTCATCAGGATCAATTTACCCCACGAGTCATGTGGAACGCCCCTCGTCGGAGGGATCGCGATATCAGGTTCTGGAATCCTACGCGAAGGGCGGCCTCGGCGAAGTCTTTCGCGCTCGTGACGGAGAACTAAATCGCGAAGTGGCGTTGAAGGAAATTCAATCTCAGCATGCTTTCCATCCGGACAAACAGGCCCGGTTTCTGCGCGAGGCCCGGATTACGGGGAATTTGGAACACCCCGGAATCGTGCCGGTGTACGGCCTTGGGCACTACGAAGACGGACGTCCGTACTACGCCATGCGATTCATCAAGGGTGATACGCTGCGGGATGCGATCGACCGGTATCATTCACTGCGGGGAACCGGGAAGACTGAAGCTGGCCTCGAACTTCGCAAACTGTTGAATCGCTTCATTGATGTGTGTAACGCTATCGAATACGCACACAGCCGACGCGTCGTGCATCGCGACTTGAAGCCCGCCAACATCATGTTGGGTGAATACGGCGAGACGCTGGTCGTCGACTGGGGATTGGCCAAGCTCTCGACACGCCGTCAACAACAGACGTCCCATCCCGAATCATCCGTGTATGAACAGCCCTCGAATCTGAATGAGACTCAGATGGGCACGACCGTTGGCACTCCCGCCTACATGGCTCCCGAACAGGCCTCTGGCGATCTTGCTACTGTTGGCAATTGCTCGGATATCTATAGTCTCGGCGCGACGCTGTATCACCTGCTGGTTGGCAAGCCGCCATTTACCGACCGGGATACGTTCCGGCTGTTGAAAAAAGCGCGAAATGCCGAGTACGAGCATCCGCGGTCGATCGTGTCGACCATTCCCAAGGCGCTTGAGGCGATTTGTCTGCGTGCGATGTCGTTGCAGCCAGAAGATCGATATCGCACTGCCAACGCACTGGCCGAAGACATCGAACACTGGCTGGCAGACGAACCCATCGCCGTTCATCGAGAACCGCTGCCCGAACGAGTCAGCCGTTGGACCCGACGGCACCGTGGCGCAACGCTGGCCGGCGGTTTGGCTCTGGCAACTGTCGCGGTAGTCTCGATTGTTGCCAGCCTGCTGGTCGGCCAGGCCAGGCAGCAGGAATCAAAAGCGTGGGAATCGTCAGCGCGAAACCGACTCTTCGAATTAGAGCTTTTGGAAGGTCCGACGTGGGACAATGCCAGCTTGTCGGAACTCAAGGGAATGCTGACCGACATCGAGACGCTGTCGCCGAAGGACGCCGACGTGCGCCGTCGCCGTTTATTCGACACATTCTCGGCCGACATGCAATCATCACTGACCAAGCCGCGATTCACCGATGCTGACGCGGAAGCGTTTTCCGAAACGCTGAACTCATTCTCAAAGGCCTTTACCGGATCGGACACACTGCTGGCTGACCTTCGAGGAAAGCGTGATGATCGGCTGAGCAAATGGAATGAGTTGCTCGATCCAAAAACTCTGTTCGGTTCGGGATTCGGCGGCGTTTTCGATCCGAAATCACTGCACACCGAGGATGGAACGATTCGCCGCCTTGGCGAGAATACGACAGCCGGCATTCTTCCTAATACCGTTCGAACTCGGTTGGCCTGTCCTGCTGGCAATATCGAACTGAAAGCGAAGTTCGGTCGAAACTGGACCGCCGCCTCGGTCATTGGACTCGTCCTGAATCTGTCGGACAATCACCGTTACGATTTTCTGCTGACAGTCCCACAATTCGATTATCGTGATACCACGTCGGATGATCTGGCCGACTTGCCGACGACGGCCAGCGTGCTCGACAGTCTATTCAGTAACCGTCTGGCGATGTACATCCTGCGGGACGGGCAGCCGTTGGTGTACCGTTCGTTGACGGTCCCTGAAGGACGATTACGTCTCTTAGCGCGTCGCGAAGGTGGCCGACTCAGTTTCACAGTCAATGACATCGAGACCGTTCACTTCGAAGACCCCTTCCCGCTGCCTTCGACAGAGCCGGGCATGTTCGGTCTTTACTTCCCGACGAGTGTCGAATTGGAAGGGATGCAGGCATTGCACTTGCGCACGGCCGAGAAGCCCAGTGCGGTTGAACGCGGTGACGAGATGTTTGCCGCCGCCGAGTTTGGCGACGCGGAAGCGGCCTACCGGCGAATCGAGAATGCCGAATGCGAATACAAGCGTGCTTTGTGTCTGCTCAGACTGCAACGCACCGACGAAGCCGTCAAGATTCTGACGGAGCTGTTTAATCAACCGCCGGGAGACAAAGGCGACAAGGACACCCCGTGGCGACTCCGTGCGGGTTGCAGTCTGTTGCAACATTACGTTGAGTC
>CAUZVF010000487.1:0-5271 GCA_963582955.1 Planctomycetota bacterium | reverse complement strand
ACTGTTCCAACGGCTGCGGATGAGTCACCAACAATGCAATCGCCTTGGCACAATCCATCGGCGATCCACCGCCAAGTGCGACGATCCCGTCACAGTCTGATTGACGATATCGCTGCAAGCCCGCCAGAACGCTCCGCTCGGTGGGATTGGTTGGAACGTCGGAGAATAGAGTTGCCTCTTCGATACCAATCCGATCCGGCATTCCCAAATCGACGAGTCCCGCATCAGTAACAACCATCGGCCGGGAGACATCAAGACTCGACAGAAGCTCCGGAAGGATCGTGATCGATCCCGGCGCGAAGTAAACGTCAGTGAGATAACTGATGGTTGGTGAAATCATGAATGCGCAATCGTTCGTTTAACCGCGAGCGGGCACCGACCGCAGGTTGGTCGCGAGCGCGGCAGCTCTCGCGAGAACTGCCGCGCTCGCCGATGGCTCGCGGTTAAACGAGACTGTGCGTCCGCAACAATAATTGATTTACTTCCGCTCGCGCAAATACGCGATCAGGTTTTGAAGTTCTTCAGGTGTCAGAACTTTTTCGAGGCCCTTGGGCATGATGGATGTCTTCGATTCAGCCATTTCTTCGATACTGTCCCGCGGGATGCGGACTTCTGACAATTCCGTCGTCTTCAAATAGACGGTGTCTGACGTCTGCCGAGTGATGATGCCCGTGTGGATGCGGCCTTCTTCGGTGGCAATGACATAGGTTCGAAATCCGCGAGCGAAACTGGCGCTGGGCACGATGATGGCTTCCAACAAATCGCCTCCCGTGCGGATGGCTCCGATCTTTGTCAGGTCGGGGCCGACGCGGCCGCCTTGTGCGGCAACGGCGTGACAACTGGAACACGCCGCTTTCTTACTCAGAAATACCTCGCGGCCTTTGGTGGCATCGCCGCCTTTGGCCAATGACCTCAGTTCCGAGAGCCGTGCTCTTTCGTTTTTCAAATGGGCGTTTAGCCGCGCGAAGATTGGCTTGGCCGATTCCTGAACCGTGGTCGGATACTTGGCCAGGACTTTCGCAAGCTGATCGCTCGACACATTCAACGACAGTTTCGGTTCGTTGAGTCCTACGACCAATGCCCGGCCCACGGATTCTTGTTCTGACCGAGAGAACGCGCGCAACGCAATCGGTACCGTCAGCGGGCTGAGGATCGAGATGTTCTCAGCGAGTTGGATCAATTGCCCGGCGGACAATTGTGATTCCGAGAGAGCCCGCGCGGCGGCCAGTTGGACAAAGGGCGTATTCGTCGAACTCAATCGGTCGCGCAAGAACCGGTACGTTTCCGGATCGAGAGTCTTCGCCCGTGGAGCAATCGTCGACAGAGCTTCGACGCGCAGCTCGGTTGACTGAAAATCGTCCGCCGCCAATTTGTGCAGTTCCGAATCGAAGTCGCTGAGATTTCGCGACGCAACCGTTCGAATCGCCTGCAAACGAACAGCCGATTCGGAATGTTGCAGGCTGGCTCCTAATCGAGCGATCCACGATTCGGGAAGTGGATTCACGGCCGAGCCGTGCATGACTTCCATCAGCAACAATCGAGCGCCCATCGACAGACTTTCCGACGCTAGCGAATCGGCCACCAGTTTTTGAACGACTTTGTCGGTGGATTGAGCAATCAAAAATCCACGCAAAATGGCGGCTCGTTCATCGGTAATTTCCTTGTCCGAAATCCACTGTTGCAATAATCCGAGAGTTTCAGATGCCCAACCTTCATGGCTGCTGATGACGGCCAGCGCTTGTTGTTGCAATTGTGGATCGTCCGTATCCAGCAGCGGAACGACCATTTCCCGCGTCAAGTGATCTCCGTGCATTTGATCCATCGCGATCAACGCGGCTCGGCGGAATTGTGGATTCGGATTGCTCAAGTATGGTATCACCGGCTGTGGATCACCGATGCGGATCACCGCAAAGATCGCCGCGTGCTCGGCCGATCGATCCGTGGAAGGCCTCGCTAACGATTTGAATATTGCGTCAACAGCAGACCGGTTGCGGGCTGTTGGCTCTTGCGGCGAGGTCGTACTGACAACTTTGCGAACGACGACCGGATAGCGCGGGCGGTCTTTTCGAGCTTCGATGTTTTCAGGCGTTTGCTGCGGCGCCGAACGCGTGATGCTCAAATCTGATTCCAGAATGAGTCCCAATGCTGTCGCGGCCTCGCGCCTGACCGTGGGCAAATCATTCGTCACCATCTGTTGCAGTCGCGACGTGGATCCCTTGGCCTGTAAGACACCCATCGATCGCGCGGCAGCGGTGCGAACGTCCGGATGGGAATCCAGAAGTGCACTCTTAATGAAGGCGCGTGATTGCTTGGAGTTTCTTCGTGCAAGAGCCCAGATCGCATTACAACGTGCCTGAACCGACCCCTCATTGTTTCTGAGGATTGGATAGAGTTTGGTAATCGATGAGATTTCGGCCAGAGCCTCGATTGCTCTTGCGCGAACAGTAGGACGTGGATCGTCGAGCAACGTGAACAGGTTGTGCACGTCCAAAGCTCCAAGATTTAATTTAAGGCCGCGCGGATCATCGATGGCTTCCGTGTTCTTGCGGCGGATTCGATAGATCGCTCCGTGAATGCTCGGTTTCGCAACCTTCGACACGGGACAACCGATGCGAAACCAGCCGCCCGTGTCGATGACCAGCAGACTGCCGTCGGCATCTTCCAACACATCGGTCGGATGGAAGTCGGGATTCTCACTGACCAGGAATTCCTCTTCCTTGGTGGCAAACGTGGCTCCTGATCGCGTGATCTTCGAACGGATCACTTTGTGGGTATTAAACAGAGTCGTGAAGATGTTGTTTTGAAAGTCCTCGCCCAGATGCGTCGAGCGATACCGCGTCATGCCGGAAACAGCGACGTGGCCGAGTTTTGTCATCGGCTGCAACAATTCGCCCGTGCTTTGGAATTCTGTGTAGGCGAGTTCGTAATGCGGATAGACTCCGCCTTCGAACCAGTGCATCAAGCAGTCGTCTCGCGGCCGCGTCAACAGAATATTAACAGTGCCGATCATCTCGCCGGTGCGCATGAAGTCGATTTCGACGGGATTGTCCATGCCGCCGCCGCAATAGACTTGAACGTCGCTGCCATCCGGCTTGCAACTGAAAATGCGCGCGGCCAGACCGCCGCTGGTGACTTTGCCGTCTTCGTCCTGCAGTTCGTGGCCATGCCGGCCGTCGCACCAATAAATGCGTCCACAAGGACCAAGAAAACAACCGTGAACGCTTGCCGCGTTGCCGCTGAATCCGAAGTTATTGACGATCATTTCTCGCTTGTCGGCAACTCCGTCGTCGTCGGTGTCTTCCAACCGCCAGATTCCAGGCGGGCTGGCGACATACAGGGCTCCGCGATACCAGAGCGCTCCCATCGGCAACGTCATCTTGTCGGCAAAGACGGTGCTCTTGTCGAAGACTCCGTCGCCGTTCGTGTCTTCCAACATTTGCACGAAGCTAGAGGGATCCTTCATCAAATCGGCCGCGCGCTGATTTCGTCCGTCACTGGATCCAACGAACAACCGGCCCCGGTCATCGAATCCGGCCATCATCGGATACTTAACCAACGGTGAGCTGGCGGCAGTCTCGATGGTGAATCCGTCGGGGACGGTCGGTAGTGCCGCAGTCTTTGCCGAGTCGTCTCCGAGCATTGACGTCACCGGCATCGATACGATTAAGCCACAAACAATGAGAAAGAATCGCCACTTCATGAAAAAGCCCCCATCCAACGTGATTTCCCGGATTCCGTGATTAGAAGCAGATTCAAAACCAAATTCTGGGAGGGCGAAGCTCCTGCTGAGCTTGTCTTTCTCAATGTTTTGGCTCGGTGGGAACCTCGCCCTCCCGGTTTTGAAACCACCTCTCGTCCAGGATAGAACAATTCAGCCCCACACACTATGGCACAGCCATACTATGCCGCTCGTTGCGACACCGGCGCAGTTCCGCGATCCAAGGACTCGTCATTCAGGATCGCTTGGATTTTCGGTTGAGCAAGGAACCGGTGGATGCGGCTCAATCCTTGTCGGATGCAGCGTTGTCCCGCGCCCAGTTCGGGTCGCAGCGCCATTGTGGCGTGATTCAGATGGACAACTCGCTGGAGCGCCTCTTCCACATCGAGCAATCGTGCCTCGTAACCGTTTTCTTCCAATGTGGAATGAATCTGCTTGCCGGTGGAGTCGCCTGCGGGATCGTTGTACCGCAAACGCAATGCGTCCAGAGTCCGGCGGCGGTACATCGCACAATGGCTGCGGATGTAATGTTGGCCGTTTTGCGAGCCGCGCCGGAACTCGAAAAGTTTCAGCCAACGCCGCATGCTTGATTTCAGTTCCAATTTGTAGGTGCCGACGGCGGCGACATGCGGGTCGGCCATTTGATCGACGTGCCATTCCAACCAGTCGTCCCGGATGGGGATCGTGTCGGTGTGAATTGTCAGAATCAGAGGAGCCGTTGTTGCCTCAATTCCCATGTCGACAGCTTCCCGATGTCCTTTGGCAACTCGGCCGACATTCTCCTTTCGCTCGATCAGTCGGATCCAATCGACCGAACGGAGATAGACAAGCGACTCAGCATCTTGCGAGTTGTTATCGATTACAACAACTTCGTACGGAATTTGTGTTGTGTATTTCCGAATCGAGCGAAGACAAAGCCGTGCCAGATCGGCCGTTTCAAAATGGGGCATGATGATCGATACGAGCGGTTCGAGTGGGGCCGATGCCTGGTCAGTCATGCTTGGCCTCTCGTTTGCTTGCCGTCATTGGAACGTTCCGCGAAGGAATCTTGTGCGTGGGATCGATCCCCAGCTCGGCCCATACAACGGGATGGTCCGACGCATCCGTTTCCTCGTACCCGGCGTCCACGCAGCGCAAGCCGCGCGTGATGATCCAATCGATGCGATTGCCGGGCAATGGATGTTTGATTCCCGCTTGCACGGCATCCGTGACACCGGGAGTTTGCAACAAGCCCTGCAACAGCGGGTCGTTCGCGGTCGTGTTGAAGTCGCCCATCAAGATCGCCGGTTCCCTTAACGCCAAAAACAGATGGATGACGGACTGCAATTGGATCCGTCGGTCGTCTTGCGTATCCAAATGAGTCAACAGGATGCGAACATCGGTATCCTTATGTTTGATACTGGTGAGAATCGCGTTTCGAAACTTGTGATCTCGTGTCCCAACGAGTGGAATGACTTGCCAGCCCGTCAATTCAGCTCTCGTCAGCAGACCATTGCCAAAATGACCGTGCCACCACCGCCGCTCGGTCGGGGCAAACATCGATGCCATGCCCA
>CAUZVF010000486.1:0-5273 GCA_963582955.1 Planctomycetota bacterium | reverse complement strand
ATGGCCAGAGACATCGAGGACCGGTTTCCGACAATGAAGGAAGTCGCCGACTCACTGAAAAGTTTCCTCAAGCAGAGACAGTCGTCGGCAACAATTATCTCGCCGTCGCCCGAATTGCAGTGGGACTACGTCCCGGTCACTCGAAAACGACGTGCCAAAATCAGAATTGCTGGTCGTCGAAGAACCAAACGTGTCAGAACTGGTCTTTGGGTTGGAGCGGCCGCTTTTGTGCTGGGAATCGCGATCACGATTGCGGTCATGACAACTCTTAATCGTCCGGATGAGAATAATCGTCCGGATGAGAAACCGCCAACAATATCGTCGGACGGCAAATCGATTGCGAGTTCCAACGACGCGGATGTTCAAGTCATCACAAACGTCATTGGGATGCAACTGGCTCTGATTCCCAACGGCGAGTTTCAAATGGGATCCCGTTCGACATTGAACGGCGCTGACGCCGACGAGCAGCCGGAGCATCACGTGGAAATATCACGCTCGTTTTTCATGAGCGTCCACGAAGTCACGCAGAAAGAATATGCCGAAGTGATGGGAAAGAATCCCTCGGTCATTGCCGACGCCGACTTCGCCACGCATCCAGTCAACAACGTGAATTGGCGGGACGCCGAAGAATTCTGCCGAAGATTGAGCGTGCTCGATGGCAACGTCTATCGCCTTCCGACCGAAGCGGAATGGGAATATGCTTGTCGTGCGAACACGCAACACAAATGGTATTACGGCAACAACGAATCCAAGCTGCGGCGACATGGATGGTATTTCGAGAATGCGGGTGGCAAGAGCCATTCCGTGGGTTTGTTTGAACCAAATGGTTTCGGACTGTTCGATATGCACGGCAACGTTGCCGAATGGTGCCAAGATTGGTACGACTCCGAGTACTACTCGAAATCCGGCGACGTTGATCCGCTTGGCCCCGCCAACGCAAACAGTAAGTTTCGGTCGACAACCCGAGTTGTCCGTGGCGGGAATTGGGATAACACGGGGGCACGATGCCGCTCGGCGTTTCGCGGCAGTAACTCGCCGACTGTCAAGAGTTCCCGAACTGGTTTTCGCGTCGTGCGAATCGTAAAGATAGCGCCACGCAAATCGTAACCCGAAGCGTAAGCGAGGAGAACGCCGGGGATTCCTCGCTAACGCTTCGGGTTACGAATAATCCGGGCTGGCCGTTCCGATGCGAAGTTTTCTGGTTGCGAGAGCCTTCGGCCTGCAAGAAGTCCGCTCGACGCAGCCACCTGGATTTGAAAATTGTTCTATTCGGCCGCAATATCGAGCAACTTTGGTAGCCGTTCGAGTTCACGAACCAGTTGCGTTGGAGTTTGGTAGCGGTCGCCGGGCTGCTTCGTGAGCATGCGCATGACGATATCTTCCAGTGGCGCTGGAACGGACATGTGGAATTTCGTCGGGCGTTCCGGAACGTCGTCGCGGATCATCTTGATCGTCTCGGCGGGAGAATTGCCTTTCAGCGGCGGCTGGCCGGTCAACATGGCATAGGCCGTCGCGCCCAGACTGTAGATATCCGCGCGACAATCCTCTTCTTGCGTTCCACCGGTTTGTTCTGGCGCCAAATAGGCCAAATCTCCAACGATTTCACCGGGCTGGGTGATTTTTTCGGCCAATGTGCCTTCGAGTGCCTTGGCCAGCATCAAGTCACCCAACTTGGCGAGATTGTCGCTGGACCGAATCATGATATTCTGTGGCGAAATGTTTCGATGGACGATTTGATGTTGATAGGCAACTTCCAAGGCGCGGGCGATCTGTAACATCACTTGAAACGGATGCTGCCATTCCAACATCCCAGCAATGCCGATGCGTTGGATGACATCCGACACGCTCTCGCCTTCGATATATTCCGACGCCGTGAAGCAGTATGCACCGGTCTTCCCGGCGCCGTACAGCGCAATCAAACTCTCGTGCTTCACGCCCATCATCGTCTTGATGGCCCGAATGAAGCGTCGAACTTCTTCACGCTGTTGTGAAAGCTCGGGCCACAAGATCTTGAGGGCAACCGGACGGTTTCGCTTTGTGTCGTAGGCGTGAAACAGCATGCCCGTGCGCGCACGGGCAAGAACTGCACGGATTTCATACCGGATGAACTTTGTGCCCACCAAGTCGGCCAAATTGTCTTTCGGCGGAATTCGAGGGTAAGCTCGGCCAGCGTCGCCGGCGTCCGCGTCGTTGCCGTCGCTATTGGAATTGGGTTCTGAACTTCCAGAGGCCTCGGCACTTGGTTGGTCGCGCTCCCGTGACGACGCCGGTGGTGCGTCATCGACGCCGGCTGATGGCGGTGCCGGAGTGGCTTCGTTTTGACGCGGATGCACTGTATCCGGATCTGAGCGATAGTCGGAAGCGTCAATATTTTCGGCGTCTTCGACCAGAAACCGCGTGGCGCCAAGTTTTATGGTATCTCCAGGCCGCAATTCCGTTTCGGTGATTCGCTCTCCATTGACAATCGTCCCCCAACTGCTGTTCGCGTCCGAAATTTCCGCTTTGGTAGCCGAGATCCGAATGCGACAGTGGATTTTCGAAACAGCCGGATCGTTGACCGTGATCGCGCACAACCGGCTGCGGCCAATGAGAATCAATTCTTCGCTCAACTCAAATATGTTGCCCGCATCAGCACCCGCCGTTGCAACCAGCTTCAGATTTTTCAGCCCCGTCCGCGGACTGCCTGAATGTGACGGATCGAGTTTGGGTTCAAAAGATTTGGGAGTTTCGCCGACGAGGTATGCTGCCAGATCAACCGCCAGTTCCTCCATTGTTGCGTATCGGTCGTCGGTCTGTCTTGCCATTGCCTTTCGGCAAATCGACTCCAGATTCTCATCGGTACCCTTCCGGTGCACTGAAACGGGAACCGGGTCTTCCGTGAGAATCTTTGACATGATTTCGCCGACACTCCCTTGAAACGGCTGGCAACCGGTCAACATTTCGTAGAGGATCGTTCCCAGACCATAGATATCGGTCGCGGGTCCGACCAAATGGATATCACCGGCTGCCTGTTCGGGCGCCATGTAGGCTGGTGTTCCCATGATTTGCCCAGTTTGCGTCAGCTTGGCTTCGTTCGCGTTTTCGCGGCGTGCCAAGCCGAAATCCATGACGACGGGCTCGCGGGCATCATCGATAATGATGTTGGCCGGCTTCAAGTCACGATGAACAATGCCGGCTTCATGAGCGGCCCGCAGGGCTTGGGCCAGTTTCCGTGTCGCGATGGCTGCCTGCCGCTCGGAAAACTTTCCGCGCTTCGCGATGTGTTTCGAAAGCGTTTTTCCTTTGATGAAAGCCATGACGATATAATGTTGATCGCCGTCCTTGCCAATCTCATGGACCGGACAGATGTTGGCATTTCGCAACGCTGCGGCGGCGCGTCCCTCACGCAGGAATCGCTCCAATTCTTCATCGGAATCCAGTGTGCCAGCGTGTGGTATCTTAATGGCGACATCTCGGTCAAGTTCTGGATCCCGGCTCTTGTAAACCGTTCCAAATGACCCCGACCCGATGACTTCCCCAATTACGAATTTGCCGAGCCGTTTGGGCGTACTGGACCGGTTTTGCGGTTCTTCGAATGGCTTCGGTCGGGAAACCGGTTCCGCCGCATTCGATTCGATATGCTCGATACTTGCATCTGCGATCGAATCTTCATCAACCGTATCCAAGACCGAATGATCGTTGCGTTGGCTCGAACCACCGTCCGCCGGCACGTCATCAGGCGGCACCAACTCTTCAATTCCAATGGAACCAAACGAACCAACCGTCGACGGGGCCGATACGTGAGATTCGGAATTCGAAGGCGGCGAAGTCTCGGCTTCCGCGACCGATGAATGGCTGTCGAATTCCGATCCAGTCGTGTCGCTGATGGCGACGCTGTCAATGGTCTGCATTGCATCGGATCGATCGCCGGATTCGGCGTCGGAGTTGGATGGTGCTACCGGCTGGCCGTCAAACTCCTCGCCCTGGAGACTTTGGACGGCATCGTCCGACATGGTCTGCATTCCAACCGATTCGTCGTCAACATCAGCGTCATCGGCGTTGTCATCAAGAAAGTTGTTCACGGCAACCGTGTGCTCGGACGCATCGGAAACCGTCTTCATCTTTCTTGTCGACCCCGACGTTTCGTCCGGCGGTTTTTCGGACGTTGGTTCGGATTGGTCACCGGCCATTTCGGACAAGATTCTGTCAGATGGAATTTCTTCCACCGTCTCCATTGCCCCTTCGTCGGATTCTGCTTCCCCGCCAAACTCGTCGGAAGTCAGTCCGGCGCCGGTGGGCACCGCTTCCATCGTTTCCATTGGCGTGCCGTCAGATTCTCCTTCCACATCGAACTCGTCGGAAATGAGTCCGCCGTCATCGGGTATATCGGAAATCGTTTCCATTCCCTCGAAGTCGTCGCTTTCGTCGGGAATCTTGGCCAGGCTCGCCAATTCCGAGGCATCGTTGGCCGAGACCTTCATCGTTTGCATAATGTCGGAGCTTTTGTCACCGGTATCCGACTTCCGTTGCGCAATTTGTTTGTCTTCAATATCGTGGTCGGCTCGACTCGCCAGATCATCAGTTGTGCTGACATGCGGAACGGCGCGCTCTTCACGCGCCGGTGGTTGTGACGCCGGTGTCGAGGCAGGCGCCGACAGAGCCACCTGTGTGGGGGACGACGTTTTCGCGGCCGAGCCAGTCTGCTGAGCTTCGCGCGTTCCGATGTGGTTCTCTGGCGAAACCAAGAGTCTAAGCAGCGGAATCGAGCCTATCATCCGAGCTAGAGATTGCGAAAGACGCGAAAACAGAGATGGCGATGTGGCCTTTCCAGACACAGGGCAGCCGCAATTCGTACACCGATGAAACTCAAGTGCGGCGGGAGAAAGTGTGGTCTTACAATTTGGACAAGTTGGCATGCTGTTTCGTGTTTGTCGACGGGCTGGTGGCGGCGAAATGTTGCAGAACGACTAGCAATCACTCGATGCTTGCCGAGCGCCAACGCATCATCATTGCCACGCCGGCATGCCAGATTCAAGCACGGTCTTGCAATTGCCAGTGTACAATCAATCGAATCGTTTCGCACGTCGTTTAGGAATGGCGCGGAAATTAAACCGGTATCTATCCAACGTCCGGGGTCATCGTCGGTTGACACTGCGGGACAGCCAGGCGAGACGCTCGACTCAGAGAGTCAAGCGAATTTGATTGCAGCTTCGCCACGTGAGCTGGAAGGGTCTGGGCCGTGTCACCGTTAATCGCGTTGCAACAACACGACGGAAGTATCATCGTGCCTGCCA
>CAUZVF010000485.1:0-5273 GCA_963582955.1 Planctomycetota bacterium | reverse complement strand
CAAGTTGCGCTCGGGTTTGACAATGCTGGGGATCGTCTTCGGAGTGTTCTCGGTGATCGCCATGCTGGCGATCGGGGAAGGCGCCAGTGCGCAAGCGCAGCAACAAGTGCTCGAACTCGGCGCGACGAACATCATCATTGTCAGTGTCAAGCCGCCGATTGAATCGTCGAATGACCCCTCCAGCAATTCCTGGGTCTTGCGATACGGACTGAAGCGAGCCGATTTCAAACAGCTCACCGAAGCACTGCCAGCAGACATATTGGCCCAAGCCGTGCGGATGCGGGAATTGCCATCCGAAGAAGCAAGGTTCCTACACCGCACAATCAATTCACGTCTGGTTGGATGCACGACGGAATACCGCGACATGAACCATCTGTTTTTGGCGGCTGGCCGGTTCATTTCAGACCAGGACCAGCACGAAAAGGCCAACGTCGCCGTGATTGCCGACGAGGTTGCGCGACAACTCTTCAAATTGGAATACCCGATTGGCCGGGCGATCCAGGTTCGCAGCCGCAAGTATCGGGTTGTCGGCGTTACCAGAAGCCGCATGGCGTCGGCGGCGATCGGCGGCAGCCTTTCGGGGCAGGATTATAACAAGGATGTCTACATTCCGCTGGAAACGTTTCGTGTCCGTATCGCTCCGAGAGACCAGACGTTCCAACGTCGCGCCGGAAGTTTCAGTGCGGAGGAAGTCGAACTGAACCAAATCACGCTGAAGCTGCGCGATCAAAACGACGTCGTACCGGTTTCAGAATTCGTCACCGAAACACTCGAACGCAACCACAACACGAAGGACTTTGCCGTCATCGTCCCTTTGGAGCTGCTGCGTCAGGCCGAACAGATTCGCAACATCTTCAATATCGTTCTGGGATCAATCGCCGCGATCAGCCTGGTTGTTGGTGGAATCGGCATCATGAACATCATGCTGGCCACGGTTACGGAACGCACGCGTGAGATTGGAATTCGTCGCGCTTTGGGCGCGAAACGCCGTGACATCATCCAGCAGTTTCTCACCGAAACAATCGTGCTGTCGGGGACCGGCGGCGTCGTCGGCATTCTGCTTGGCCTGTCGACACCACACATGTTTG
Source organism: Planctomycetota bacterium (assembly GCA_963582955.1). Classification (GTDB taxonomy): domain Bacteria; phylum Planctomycetota; class Planctomycetia; order Planctomycetales; family Planctomycetaceae; genus CAUZVF01. The sequence goes on along the minus strand of CAUZVF010000485.1, from coordinate 4,185 downwards.
GGTTGATCCAATTGTTCGTCGAGAACTTCGTTGTCGAAGGACCGGTCGCGGATTCAGAAATCGGCCGCATCTTTTCGGGAATGAAACCGCAGATTGCTTATTGGAGCCTGCCGGTGGCTTTCTGCATTTCAGTTCTTATCGGAATTATCTTCGGCGTGTACCCAGCCCGCGCCGCCGCGAAACTTGATCCGATCGAGGCCCTGCGGCACGAATAGCCGTCGTGATCCGAGACGTCGCAGACAAGCATCGCTTTTGCCCGCCGAGGCACTTGTTTTGCAACGCGACGCGCTGAATCCCACGGTCGTCAAAATCAGAACACCAAAAGTGACCGGGGTCCGACTTTATTCCAACAGGCTTTGTTTTGCGTGCTATGCTTCAGTAATCCGTGCAGATTTCGCGCGGCTGTTGCAAACAAACACAAAACACACTCGGTTGGAATGATGACAACGATTCGAAAGACTCTGACGATCGCATTGGTCGCCGCCGCGACGGTGACGTTATCCAACACACCAACGGAAGCTGGAATCTTGAGCAAGATATTCGGCGGCAGTTCCGGTGGCTCTTCGGGCGGTTCGTCCGGCAGTTGGGGATCCAGCGGAGGCTCGAGCGGTGGTTTCAGTGGATCGAGCGGCGGTTCCAGTGGTGCGTCGCACGGATATGTTCCGATTCACGTGGTTTCCGGATATCGAGTGGCTTATGGTGTTCCCAGCACGATGTCGCACGGATATGTTCCCGTCATTCCGCGCGCGGCCGATCCCGTGATGATTCGAACTCCCGACGTTCCACCTCCGCCAGGCACTTTGGGCATCACCTACAGGCGGCCTTCACGCCGGATTGGGTGGGATAAGCACCCTCGGATCGGAATGGTCGAGATCGAAATCTCGAAAGATTTCTCCGCCGATCTTGAGGAGGGAACGGAAATCAAGGTGTCGATGCAGGACGCAAAGCAGAACTTCAAACCGTTGGAAGGATTCATCGGTGACGACGAGAAATGGCATTTCGAATCCGAACCGCTGTATCCCGGCATTCCTCACATTTATCACATCAAATTCGAAGTCATTCGCATACTGACGAAAGTCGAACGCGTTTACGGCCAACAAGTGGAAACGCAAATCGAGGAAAAGGTAAAGAACCTCGGGACGCGCACCATCCGGCTGATTCCTGGCCGTGTTGTTGATTTACGGTTCGCGAAATTGAGACGATTGCGAAAGCCACCGGCGGAATAATCCCGTACAACCGGCAGCGCCGGTTCGATACGATTCCGCGCCAAAGTCACGAAAACCCTTTGCATTGATTTGAACCGATGCAAAGGGTTTTTGCGTGCCGATAATGCGAGTATGAGCCGCATTCGTCAGAGCCAGTCCGAGGTTGCGGAAAACAAATTGCCGTCGCCGCGACTTCGGGGCATCGTCAGCATCTTGTTGATGCTTCATTTGACGGCTCTGATCGCGGCACCCATGGCGGTTGCTCCTTCGTCAGTGCTGAGTGCCCGCTGCTGGCGTCTCTTTCAACCGTATTTGGAAGGCGCGTTTCTGAACCACGGTTATCACTTCTTCGCTCCGGAACCGGGGCCGAGCCATCTGATTCGATACGAATTGAGGATGGCCGACGGAACAGTTCATGAAGGCGTCTTTCCGAATTTGGATGAACAGAAACCGCGGTTGTTGTATCACCGCCACTTCATGTTGACGGAATTCATGAACAACATGATCGAGAGTGGAGCCGACGAACAAATCGTTACGGAATTGACGAAATCCTATGCCGACCATTTGCTGGACAACCACAATGCCGAAAGCGTGACGCTGTTTCTTCGAAGGCATTTCATTCCGACGCCAGACCAAGTGCGTGACGGAATGCGGCTGACCGATCTTTCACTCTTCGCTGAACGTCCGCTGGGCACGTACGAGAGGTCTTCGTTGTGAACGCAACGCGCCAGTACTTCCGCGATTTGCAGGTGGCAACCATCGGCGGTTGGAATCGGTTTTGGTTCACACAGGCCGACCCATCAACTGTGTGCTTGATCCGGATTCTAGCCGGCGCGATGCTGTTTTACACACATTTGATCTGGGCGCTGAATTCAAGCGAGTTTTTTGGCACCAACAGTTGGCTCCGTAGCGAAACAATGGCACGGCTGAATCGCAGTGGTTTTGCTTGGAGCCATCTTTGGATGACTCAATCGAATTCAAGCCTTGTGATTCTTCACATTCTGGCCTTGGTCGTGTTTGTGCTGATGACGGTCGGACTGTTCACTCGCGTGACGACCGTGCTCGCCTTCGTGATCACGGTGTCATACGCAAACCGGCAAGCGCCCGCGACCTTCGGTCTCGATCAAATCAACGCGCTGCTGTCGATGTACTTGATGCTTGCTCCTTGTGGAGCTCGGTTTTCGATCGATCGTTTGCTCGCCAAACGCCGCGCCGCCGAAAAATCCGTCGACGTCAATCCGTCGACTGCCGCGAACATCTCGATTCGGCTCATCCAATTACACATGTGCATCATCTACTTGTTTGCGGGGCTTGCCAAACTGAAAGGACCGGCTTGGTGGAATGGAACAGCCATCTGGGGAGCGGTCGCGAACTATGAGTATCAGTCGGTCGATCTGACTTGGATGGCCGACTGGCCCATCATTGTCAACCTGCTCAGCCACGCGACGGTCTTTTGGGAAATTTCGTATTGTGTCCTGATTTGGAACCGCCTGACACGTCCGATCGTGTTGTGCCTGGCGATTCCAATTCACCTGGGAATTGCCTTTTGCCTTGGAATGGTAACCTTCGGAACGATCATGTTAGTCGCCAATCTGGCGTTCGTGAGTCCGAAGTTGGTGAGATCACTCGTCGGAGACGTCTTCAGGAAAAGGCGGCGCAACGTGCGGAGCCGCAACGCAGATGGCTGCAAAGATGTAAAGCGACGTGAAACCGCCGTCGTCAGTTAAACGGCAAAGCCGCATCCACTTTACCGACGGTATCGTTTCGTCAAATTAAACGACGAGTCGGACAGTTATCCGTTTTGGCCAGGAACCTCACGGTTCCCGCTAGCCAAGAGCAATGAAGCTCAAAATTCCAGGCTAGCGGGAACCGTGAGGTTCCTGGCCTCCACCAACGGTTTCCCGAATGTTGCATCTAAAGTGAGTGGCTTGGCCTAGCGCCAATCGGCTGATTTCATCAGCCGAAACGCGCTAGCGTCCGGTTTCTGCTGGTAAATTCTCATCCGCCGCTCGCCTTACGAGCGTTCATCCATTCTCGTGTCCGTCTGCATTTTCGTCTCGACTTCCGATGGCGACGTCTTCAACTTTTTTAGGCGTTCCACCTGTGAATCGGTCGCGGACAACTCTTTGCGCTTTTGCCGTCGCTTCAAGACATCTGCTCGAATCTTGGCTTCGTTGGAACGCAGAGTCAGAATTGTCTGGAAGTCGAACGGAACAGGCTCCCGTTTTGCAAACGGCTTGATTGCCGCTGCCAATTCCGCGGCGGTTTGAAATCTTTTGTCCGGTTTCTTTCGCATGCACTTTTCGACGATGGCGATCAATTCCGGCGGCGTGTCGGGCTTGAGTTCACTCAGCGAGCGAGCCTGCTTGGTCCGGTGCGCGTCGATCTTGTCTTTGGTCGTCTTGTAGGGGAAAGGCACGCGACCGCTGATCGTCGAATACAGAGTGCATCCCAACCCATAGACGTCAGATCGCGCGTCGGCCTTATAGCTTTCGAGCGACTGTTCCGGAGCGATGAAATCGGCGGTTCCCAGGCAATCCTGGCCAAAGATCATTGCCAACGAAAACTCGTCTTCATCCTCGGTGATTAGCGACAATCCAAAATCGAGTATCTTGACTGTGCCATTGCTGTTCACCATCAAATTCGCCGGTTTCACATCGCGGTGAATCAATCCGGATTCGTGAGCGAATTGAATCCCGGTTGCCGCCTGGTACACCAGATCGCAAGCCAGCGGATACGCGACGAAATGTCTAAGGCTGATCAGTTCCTCAAGTGTGATGCCCTTGACGAAGTCCATCACCATGCAAAAGACGTCGCCATAAACGCCGTCGAACCGTTCCAGCTTCAGCGTCCGTACGATGTTGGGATGGTCTAACATTTGCCCCGCGCGGGCTTCCAATTGAAACCGGGCCACCAAACCAGGCTCGGTTTGTTGTCGCTTCGGCAACATTTTCAGAGCAACTTCGCGACCGCTGCCGGA
>CAUZVF010000484.1:0-5275 GCA_963582955.1 Planctomycetota bacterium | reverse complement strand
GAATCACGACAAGGGTTACGACCAGATGATCCGGGAAATGCTGGCCGCCGATGAATTGTATCCCGACGACGACTCGCGGATACCGGCGATGGGATTCATCGTCCGCAACTGGTTCTCGCTGAATTACGACACTTGGAAATCTGACTTGGTCGAGCACACGAGCAAGGCGTTTCTGGGTCTGCGGTTGAATTGTGCACACTGTCACGATCACAAGTACGATCCAATCACTCAAGAGGAATACTTCAAGTTCCGTGCATTTTTTGAACCGATCGAACTTAGGCACGACCGCGTTCCCAGCGGACCGGCGTTGACGAAGTACATTCGTTACAAGCCAGGATCAGGAGGGTCGCTGAAGCCGATCGTGGCAGGATTGGCTCGAATTTACGATCACAGGCCTAACGCCGAAACTTTCATGTATCGCCTGGGTGACACACGCGACCGCATGGACCGGCCGACGGTGGCACCGGGAGCCCCGGCCATCCTCGGCGGCGATAAATTAGAGATTGAGCCGGTCGAGTTGCCGCCAGTCGCTTGGTATCCGGGACTAAAACCGTTCGCACAGCAAGCAGAGATCGATCAGTGTGCGTCCGCGGTCAAGTTGGCTGAAACCGCACTGGCCAAAGTTCGGACGGACACCGATGAATTGAAAGCGCAACTCGCGAGTGCCGAGCAAGAACTGGCCGAAGCTCAACAAAAACACCACAAACAATCCGCGACGACAAAGATTTCTTTGCCCGAAAAGCAGGTCATCGGTTATTGGCGTTTTGAAGGAGCCGACGGCGAAACGGGATTTCTTTCGGATTCCAGCGGCAACGGCCATCGATTGAGCCGTGTTACCGGCAGCGATCCCGCTGCCGCGCCTTTTTCGCTGAAACCAAAACAGCGGGGCCAAGCATTCTTTAACCCAATTCCGGCAACGCAAGCGGCCAATTCGCAGGCCGTCGACTTTCAGCAAAACCGCAGTTTCGCCTACTTGGCAACTGCGGGAAGTCCCGACTTCTATGCCAATACATTCACGATCGAGGCGTACGTTCACTTTGACGTTTCACAACGCAACTACAATCGCACGATCGCCGACTACGAGGGTTGCTGGACTTTGTTGCATCGGGGGCTCGACGACAAGACGTTTGAATTGCGGTTGAGGTACTTTAACCAGAACGGTGAACTACGCGACGTTGCGACAGGCACGGGAGACAACCGGTTGATCCTGACGACCGGACAAGACCATTACTTCTGCCTGGTCATGGGCAAAAAACAGGCCACTTTTCACGCAGTCAACCTTACGGCAGGCGGCGTCTTGCAGTCTGTTTCGTTTCCTCGAAATGCGGATGACAAGGATTTCTCGACGTTGGCACGTCCGAAAAATAGTACGTCGGTCAAGATCGGTAATTCGGATGGAACCGGACGCGTCGACGGCCTGATCGACGAGGTGCGATATACACGCGGCGCGCTGACACCGAATCAGATCGCCATGGCCACGGGACAATCGACGGATGCACTCGTTCGTCAGGCCGCAGCGCACGTCGCCACCGTGACAAAGAAGCTAGCTTCCGTGCCTGGCAGAATCAAAGCTCAGGAATCGCAACTGAATCACGCGAAAGTGGAATTGGCGGCGATTCGGGCTCGCGTGGCCGCTGACAACGCACGGTACAAGACTCATCAGGAAACAGCCGCTGACCTTACCGCGCAAGCGGTTGTGGCCGAACGCGCGGCCAAGCTGGCGGCCGCGCACGCAAAGCTGGCTCTGACCGAGCAAACACTCGTCGATCTTGGCGCCGACGGCAAAGCCGACGCCAAGAAGATCAAACAAGCTGAATCGGGTGCCGCTGCGGCTCGAAAGGCGATCGCGGCGGCCGGAAAAGAGGATGAGAAAACTGAATACACACCATTTGGTCCGCAGTACCCAAAAACCAGCACGGGCCGACGCCGTGCTCTGGCAAACTGGATCGCCAGCACGGACAACCCGATGACAGCTCGCGTCGCCATCAACCACATATGGATGCGTCATTTCGGCCAGCCACTCGTGAAAACTGTTTTCGACCTGGGCCGTAGCGGTGACAAGCCAACTCATCCCAAGTTGCTGGATTGGCTGGCGGTCGAGCTGATGAATGCCGGCCCTGCGCCGGCATCCGCGCCAAAAAAGACGACCGGCAACAAATGGAGGATGAAACACATCCACCGTCTGATTGTCACCAGCAGTACGTATCGGACGAGTTCGCGTCACGGCATTCTCAACCATCCGAACACAAAGATTGATCGAGACAACACGTACTGGTGGAAATTCAATCGGCAGCGCATGCAGGCTGAAGTCGTTCGAGACAGCATGCTACTGGTTTCAGGCCGGTTGGACCGAACCTTCGGCGGTCAAGAGATCGACCCCAAACTAGAGAACGAATCGCGTCGACGCAGCATTTATTTCAGCGTCTATCCCGAAGCTGGCGGAACCATGCCGTTCATGACGATGTTTGACTCAGCCAATCCGTGCGACTGCTATCGGCGAACAGAGAGCATTGTTCCGCAACAGGCACTCGCAATGTCAAACAGCAGTCTGGCGTTGACTCTCGGCCGTCAACTCGCCACCCGATTGCCGGCGTCAATCACGAAAGATAACGGAAACGTCCAAGAAACCGAGTTTATCGTGGTCGCGTTCGAGTCGATCCTAAGTCGTACGCCGACGTTGGCCGAGCAGAAGATGTGCGAAGAGTTCCTGTCGAAGCAGCGAACGATTTTCAGCAAGGCCAAGACAAATAGTCTCAAGGCTCAGCCAGCCAAAGGAGTCACTCCCGCGTCGTCGGAACCGGCCCCAAGAGCGCGGGAGAGTCTTGTACGTGTTCTGCTGAACCACAACGACTTTATTACAATCCATTGAATGATCGTTTTCTGAACGAATCGAGAACCGACAATGTCGAAGCACCGTCCGATCGATGTTTGTTCTTGTGGGCAAGTTCCTCGCCGTACTTTTCTGTCCGATTTCGGGATGGGTTTCACGGGGCTGGCGCTGGGCGCGATGTTGGCTCGTGACGGAATCACGAAAGCCGCGGAATCATCGACGCACCGTGCACCCGACGGCCATCCGCACTTTGCTCCGAAAGCCAAGAGCGTGATTTGGGTGTTTCTCTCGGGCGGCTACAGCCAGCTCGAGACATTTGATCCCAAACCGGCACTCAATAAGTACGCGGGAAAAACGTTTCAGGAAACTCCACTGGCCAACCCGTTCGAATCACCGTTGCACGACAAACGGTCGCGGTCGGTCATCGAAAAAGTTCGCGACAAGTATGCCAAGATTTTTCCTTTGCAAATCGGCTATCGTAAGCACGGCGAAAGCGGCATCGAAGTCACCGACTGGTGGCCTCATTTGGCGACGTGTGTCGATGACATCTCTTTCGTACGCAACATGTGGACGACCGATAACGACCACGCCGCTGAAAACCAAATTCACACGGGACGGCACAAACTCGACGAAACACAGCCCAGCATCGGCGCGTGGGTGACCTATGGTTTGGGATCCGGAAACGAAAACCTGCCGCAGTTTCTGGTGCTGGGCGGCCCAACGCGAGCGGATACGAAGTTATCGATCGATTCGTATTACCTGGGTCCCAAGAATTCGGGAATCCCGCTGGCACTGGATCCCAATAATCCGCTGCCGTACGGCCGCCGTAGTGCCGACATTCTTGCTGAAGAGCAGCGAAACGAATTCGAATTGGCCGGCAAGCTGAACCGATTGGCCGCCGTCGAGTATCCCGAGGACGACGCAATTCGGGCTCGCATCAAATCGTATGAACTGGCCTACAAAATGCAGATGGCTGTTCCCGAAACGATTGAATTGAGTGGCGAAACCAGCGAAGTTCAACAGCTCTACGGATTGGACAATCCCACCACCAAAGTCGCCGGACGGCGGCTGTTAACAGCACGGCGGCTTGTCGAACGCGGCGTGCGGTTCGTGCAAGTTTATCCCAGCCCGTACGGAGTTTGGGATTCCCACCGAGCTTTGAAAAAGAACCACGCGGCTCAAACCGCCAAAGTCGACAAACCTGTTGCCGGACTGCTGAAGGACTTGAAGCGCCGTGGGCTGCTTGATGATGTACTGGTCGTCTTTTGTACCGAGTTTGGACGGACGCCGGCCATCGAAGAACGCGGAGGCGGAACCGATGGACGAGACCATCATCCGCACGGTTTTACCATTTGGTTCGCAGGCGCAGGCATCAAACGCGGATACGTTCACGGTGCGACCGACGAATTGGGATTCCACGCGCTCGAGCCAGGGCATTACGTCACCGACATGCACGCAACTGTCTTGCATTTAATGGGTCTCGACGGAAGAAAACTAGAAATCCCCGGCCGCAAGCGTCTCGATATCGATCACGGCAAACCAATCTTGGACATCTTGACGTAGATATGCAGTCGCACCTATTTTCAGGATCGAAGTTTCCGCCCGCATGTTTCTCTTCATGGGCAACTCTGATTGTTGTTGCGCTGGCAGTGACGACGCCGTCGGAATTAGTTGCTCAGCAATCGCCAACGGGCACATCGGTCAGGATCGGCTCGACAATCAATTTGTTAAAAGCATGGCCGCAAATTGCCGCGGCTCCAAAGTCGAATTTGGCGACATTCGAATGTCTGATCAAACCAGACGCGGTGACAATTTCGCGATCACGAGCTTTCGTCATCGTTCTCTCGAACCGCGGAGGCCGTGACACGGCTGGAATCGGGGTCGCGATTCACCAAGGCATCGTTCACGCCAACATCCTGGGAACCAAGCTGAAGTCGAACGACAAGCTTGCCGTCGGGAAATGGGCTCACATCGCTCTGACGATCAACACGAATACGATCAACAAAGTCGCTCGTTTGTGGGTTAACGGAAAACCGACCGACGAAGAACTTGTTCTGAAACCGTGGCCTCAATCATTCGAAGTCGCCGAGATGCTGTCGGATCACTGGAACCAAAACCGAGTCTTCACCGGCGAGTTGGGCGACGTGCGGTTCTCGAACGTTGTTCGATACTCATCACCGTTCAAGCCCGCGTCACGTTTGCCGAAAGATGATGACACCGTTTTGCGATTCGAAAAGGGGTCAATTGAATCACGGTAAGGCTAGCCACTCGACATACGATCGGAAATTGGATCGGTCGCGACGTCGTGAGTTTGGCAATAGCTGACGATCCGGGCGACAAACGGTTGGCCAAAGTCCGCGGTTTTTTTCTGGCCGACTCCATGCACGTTCAGGAATCGCTCGACGGTCGTTGGCCGCCGTCGAGCCATGTCACGTAGCGTGGCGT
>CAUZVF010000483.1:0-5279 GCA_963582955.1 Planctomycetota bacterium | reverse complement strand
ACGCGTTTTTCGATGAATTCATTGCCCAGGACGATGCAAAGCCATCGTACGAAGAGTCCGAGGAAGCGGGCCTTGTCCGTCCCAAGACACGAAATGCGTTATCAAAGACATCAGGTTCGGCGGCCGGAACTGCCGGCGACCTACTCTCGTTGACGGGAAAGAAAGCTCGTGACGACGACGACGACTGGGACGGTGTGTCGGCGAAGCCGGATGAGGGAGGCGGCCTCACCGTTGGTGAAGTCGCGGAAGGCGTTGGGCGTCAGCTAGTGCTGCCGATTGCGGGTGTCTTCATTCTTTCTCAAATAATGTTCGCACCCAATCGCGACCTCCCCGATCTTGCATATGTCAGCGGCAAGGTCACGTTAGACGGCAAGCCACTGAAAAGGGCTACGGTCAAATTTGTCTTGAAGGACGCTTGGGGCCCCAATTCCAAAGTCAAAGTCTCGGCCGCTTATGGTCGTACAAATGACGAGGGTGAGTACACCATCAAATACGCAACCGACGTCGAAGGCGCTGTCATTGGATTAAACCGTGTCGAAATCAGTGCCAAAATCCCCAAAGGCAGTCCATACGCTGGTGTGGAATTCATCCCGAAATGGTACAACCATTCAACGCAGCTTGAATGGGATGTCAAACCCGGTAGAAACTCCGATGCGGATTTTAAGTTGTCTTCGTCGCCAATTAACCCACGTGGCCCCACCGATGACGCACCTAATGAAGCAATGCCGTGATGCTTGTTTCCGGTTTCATTCAAGGCTTGCCGTTCTGATACTGTGCCTGGGGTGCACGACGGTTTTGACCGGATGTGGCGGTGCCGGAACGGCTGATGAAATCAGCGATGCCGATTTTCGTAAGGCCGTCAACGAGTTGGAAAAGCTCGGCGCCAGGATTAGTGAAGAAAACGAACCGCTGATCGAATCCAGCGTCAACATGGTTGTCTTGTTTCCAGAACATTTCGACAAAGACGGCGAAATTCTTCCAGAAGTTCTGCAACCATTACGGAACATTCGAAGTTGCCTGCTGGGATTGTTCGAGAGCCGAATCACTGATGACGGCCTCAAGGCGCTCGCCGGATACCGAAATGTGCTGGGGCTCAATTTTCACAACACGATGATAAGTGACGAAGGCCTGGTTCACGTCTCACAATTGAGGCAACTGCTGCTGCTGAAACTTAGCCATACACGAATTACTCACGACGGGATCACCCGCTTGGCCAATCTCAACAAACTGGAGCTTATCTATGTCGCCGGGCTGGAAATTACGGAAGAAACACTGGACCACATCGCACGGATGCCGAGTCTGCGCGGAGTTAATCTTGCTGAAACAACCATTTCCAACGCTGGGATCAAGAAACTGACGCAGTTACGAAAGTTGAAATACCTGGGGCTGGATTCAACAAACATCACCGACGACTGCTTGGAAGACTTGATGAAGTTTCCCGATCTGCAACATTTGGAAGTCACGAAAACAGACCTGTCCGATGAGGGGATCGAAAAACTGGAAAAGTTCTATCCCGACGACACGGTGATCCACGACCGGTAGTGGTCTTAAGTCTCGTGCTGGTCTTGACCTTCAAAAGCTCTTAGAATAAAGCACTCGTTGCCGTCTCTTAAGACGGCATACCGAGTCTTTCGAATCGAATTTGGTGCCAATACTAGAAATGCGGGAATATTTCGTTAACAAACGCGAACCGCAACGAAACAGCCCCGCCTTGATTCATTGTTTTTCGCCGTTTGTTGAACATTTGCCGCTGGTAGTTTTTTCCGATGCCCGAATCCCGAGTTGATTTACGGAACCCGCTTGTTGCCGCATTGCTGGCGTACCTGGTACCGGGTGCGGGGCATTTGTATCAGCGGCGTTATTTTAAGGCGGGTTTATATTCGGTGTGCATACTGGGCACGTTTTTCTATGGGATGCAGTTGGGAGATTGGCGGATCGTCCCGTCCAGAATCACCGAAACAACCTCTTCCAATGGAAAGAACCGAGTGGTCCGGACCGGGCTACGGCACTTTGGCTATGCGCTGAACGGATTACCGGCGTTGCCCGCAACGGTGCAAACATACCGCTATCTCAGGCAGGATTCCGACCCGTTCGATCCTTACTACGGATCGTTGCAAGAGCCTCTTTCGAGTGATCTGATCGGAGTCATCCGGCGGACGAACGACGAGGGCGGTGATGTCAATTTAAGAATTCAAGGCCAAATCAAGCTCGAACCCGACAAGGATAGCGAATTCGGCAACGTCAGCGGAACGTTTCAGGGTGTCGATAACGATGGCAAGCCAGTCAGTTTGGTATTGGCGGGGACAATTGAAATTGGGCCGGAATTTCACTCGAAGCCTCGCCGATCCCTAATTTGCCGAATTGTCGAGGACGCCGACGGAGAACGAACTACTGTCGGCTATTTGGAAGCAAGTATTCCCCGCGGCTTTTTCAATTGGTTTCAGATGCCGCTGGAGAAAACCGACCTGGAGCAACTGCACGGTGAATTGGGGAAACACTTCGAAGTTGCTGAGATTTTCATGTGGATTGCCGGCTTGCTGAACCTATTGGCCATCTGGGATGCCTTTGAAGGACCGGCTTACGGATATGGCGACGAACCTGAAGAATCGAGCGACGGCAAAGCCGTAACGGATGAAGAGTCCACGGACGGCCCGAAACCTGAAGAGGTCGTGGTGGCGGCTAGCGCGGCGGGTTAAGAGAGCGTCCCGGTTGGAAATATCCGTTCTCAAACGACAAACAATGAGACGGCCATTTCAGAGCGGCGAGCAGACAGCACGAAATGGCCATGCCAAATCGCGAACTGAATCAAAATAGAGATTTCACACGGTATTTCCAAACAAACCTGTCCTTTGTTGATCGCAACATCAATGGAAGTTACTTGGTACTTCATTCCGCTCGCATTGGTCATCAGTCTGGTCTACAGTTCCAGCCGCTACGAGCTACCCGAGCGCGTGCTGCGCAAGTCCGCGAACTTGTTTATCAAGATCGTGATTTTCATGGTGGCCGTTTTTGTCCTATTGTTCTTGCTGTCGTTTCGTCTTTAGAGTCTTTCACTGAGACATCCGCGTCAGTTGCGCACATCTTTTTGTCGCCTTTGGCTACGCGGCCTGTTCTGGTCCGCCATCCGCGCGTTGATTTCGCGATTCCGTTTGCGCGTCCGACGATTACTCAAAAGCGTCGCGCCCTTCAAGAATCGACGCCGCGTCGAACCGTTTTCCAAAGTACCGGCTCTGGGCTTCCTTGTTGCCGAGTACTGTTTTGGCGTCGCCACTGACCAGCACTTTACCCGCACAGATGATGTAACTGCGGTCGGTGATTGTCAGAGTTTCCCGTTCTCGGTGATCGGTCAGCAGAATGGAAATCCCGCTGTCTTTCAATTCACGGATGATGTCCTGAATATCGTGAATCGTGACGGGATCAATCCCCGTAAACGGCTCGTCAAGCAGAATCAAGTCCGGCCGTGTCGCCAAGCAGCGCGAGATTTCAAGACGTCGCCGTTCACCGCCAGACAGCGTCGATGCGATTTGAGTTCGCTTGTCCGCCAAACCAAACTGCTTCAGTAGCCGCTCAAGCCGGTGCGACCGTTCATGGCGGCTGATATTTTGAAACTCCAAGACGGCCATGATGTTTTTTTCGACACTTAATTTGACGAAGATGCTGTCGTCCTGCGGCAGATAGCCCATTCCATGCCTGGCTCGCTTGTACATCGGCCACGATGTGACGTCAGTGCCGTTCAGAAAAACTCGGCCTTCGGTCGGCGAGATCATCCCGCAGGCCATTCGGAACGAAGTGGTCTTGCCGGCACCGTTCGGGCCGAGCAAGCCGACAATCTCACCCCGCTCGACGGAAAAGCTGATTCCGTCGACAGCACGTTTACCGGGAAAATCCTTGACTAAATCGTGGCATTCCAGCAAAGCCATCCTTGGTCCTCCTTGACGATCGTTGTGGCGGAACGTGCGACGTTAGCCACGCATGACGGCAACATGATGGACTTATCGAATGCGGTGCATGCGGTTGATTTGCGGGTAAAACGGGAGCCGCCAATCGGGATAGTCCGTCGATTTCTTCACAAGTTTTTTTCTCTCGTCATCAGGTTCCAGTTTCTTGTGATACAGAAACGGAAGCGGGTAACCCTGCCCGTTGTTCATGAACGGCACTCCATGAGGCCAATAAATGTAGAACGCCTTACCCACGAGCGCCGATCGCTTGACAGCATGGCGATGTTTGGCCTCACGCGTGTTTGTCCACAAACGGCTATCTTTGCTTCGTGGGCTGTTGTCGCCCAGCATCATGTACTCATCTTCCCCGAGTTCGAAGACCGCCGATTCCATACCGGACTGGTAGTGGTCGTACCATTCCAACGGAACCGTCAACAGGCTACGCAGCCTCTCTTTGGAAAGTGTTTCGGGGCGGCTGCCGGGATGCTCGCCAAAGTCTTTGTTATTCACGACGTGCTCGCTGCGATAATAAAGATCCCGTTGGATCACAAGGTGTGAAATCGTCGTCTCGGCGCCCTCGACAGCGATGCCAATCGGAATCAGGTCTTCGTCTTGAGGACTGGGATTGTCGGCTTCGGTCAGTTCATAGGCCGCCGCCGGACCAAAATCGACAAGACTGGAATTCACCCACAAGCACAGGCGATCGTCGACGTTTGCAAAGCGGATTTTGTACCGGCCGGAGCCATTGACCGACGTATCGGCTGTTGCCATCACACGCTCTTCGTCGTCGCGGTTAAATCCAGGCAGATGCAGCAGCGACGCTTTGCCGGTGGAAATATCGAACTGGCAACGAAAACGGCGTTCGCCTTCATTCAATTCAACCAACAGTGTTGGCTGATCACCCGTCTTTTTGATTTCGACCGTGAAGGCCACCGTGAGATCGTTGACCCAGTAATAATCACGGAACAATCGTCCGTCATTGCCTCCCGTATATGAGTTGTAACCACAAAACTCAGTGATCAGTTGTGGCCGCGGGTTTGGATTCAGTTCGGGAACGTTAAACAAGCCCTCCGAATCCGAGTCGGGATCAATCGCTTTCCAATCGTCGGGTGTGGGAACGATGTTTCGATACCGGACCCAGTGCAGCTTGCCGGACGACTTATGCAACGGAAGTTCGAAGGAATTGGAATCTGCTTTTAAGACCCAACTGTTAGTGGTTTCCGACCATCCGGCAACCGCGTCCTCGGTTTTCCGTTTTTCGACCGCAACCCAGCGGCGCGGCCATCCTTTCTCGTGCAGTTCGATTTCAGGATAATCATTGTCGTAAACGATGATCTGGAT
>CAUZVF010000482.1:0-5301 GCA_963582955.1 Planctomycetota bacterium | reverse complement strand
TCGGTTTCCGCTTTCGCGGCTTCCACATCGGCATCCGCAACGGCTTTCTTTTGTTCGGCGACCACCACTCCGGCTTTGGCAGATTCCAGAGCGGCCTGCACGGCGACTTTGGCCGACAACGATGATTCGTACCGCTTGCGAGATTCATCGAGCAGCCGCGCTGCAACAGCACGTTCTTTGACCAGAGACTCAGTCCGTTCGAATTCCGCCTTGTCGGCCGTTAGCTGTGCTTCGGTCTTGCCAACGTCCGCCGCGGCTTGATCCTTCCGGGCTTCGGCTGCCAGAACATCAGCATCCGCGAGTTTCACACCGGCTGCCGCGCGACGCTCTTCAGCTTTCAGCCGGCGGATTGTCGCTTCTTGCTTCTCGCGTGCCTTCACCATTTCGGGCACGTCGATGATGGCTAATGTCGCGCCGGCTTCGACGGTTTGTCCGATGTCGACCTTCAACTCTTTCAAGTAACCGGCAACTTTGGCAAACAGCTCGGCCTGATGGTAAGCGTGCACGGTCGCCGGCTGCGTTGTCGTGCGGTGAATCGTCTTGCGTTCGGGCGACACGACTTTGACAACGGTGGTGTTGTCGGCGGACGGCGGGGCGGCATCCGCTGGTCCCATTTGCCCCTGACAGCCAGCAGCAATTCCAATCAACAATCCGCAAATTGCCAGCGTCGGAACACTACTCAGAGATTTCATGATTTCCTTCTCTAATCGAGCAAACTGGTGGCTGGATTCGCAAGAATTCAGGTTGTGTCAGCCGCGGAGCGGCGAAAGCGAATAGCCTGGTGGCGTAAGCCCAATGGCACTCACTTTACCCTCCCCTTGGGAGGGTTGATCGAAGTCAATCGTCTTGCGTCAAATTGCAACGCTCGTCCCTCACGACCCTCCCAAAGGAGGGTGAAATCCAAAGTGAGTACCATTGGGCGTAAGCCCCAGGAAAAGGTTCCATACATCGGATTGAGCCCCAGAGGGGCGACAGGAATCTGGCAACATCTGGTTCTGTCGCCCCTCCGGAGCTAGTCATCGAATATCGTTGTGTTCGAAACAACAAATTTTGACTAAGGATGTCGGACTTGATTTTCGCGCCACCACATATTCTTGTCCTACCGCCTGAATTTCCTAAACCCTCAATGTGGCCCAATCGTCAACAAACCCGGCGTCAAAGTCGCTGAATTATCTAAGTTAGCAATCGCATGTAAGCCGTCGCAATTCCGTCTGGACGTGAAACGATGTAATTCCAATGATTGCAGCCGATTACCAGGGATTTGAGTTGCCTCCAAGTACGCAGGATGCAAATTGCCGGACCCGTAAAATCGTTAGATTCGTTAATCTTTGCCAACTCATGTTACCGATGAAGATTACACAAAGCTGCGCTGGTGGCGACGGTCTGTCGGATCGAGGTCCGTATGGAACCACCTTCTTCATTCGGAAGCCTGTTCAATGGCATGGTTCAACAGCAAGTTTTCCGTGATAGCGTTGCTGATCGGTACGACCGTGATTGTGTCTGGCTGCATCACGGTCGAATTCGAAACGGCATCAAAGCTCAACTCATCAAGACCGTCCAGAGTTGCAACGCCTCGACCCGAATCAATTCCGATTGGCGTCAAGAAGATCGCGGCACCTGCGAAGTCACGCGCGAAGATTGTTGATAACGGGGTCACACAAACTCCACAACCTTCTAGTTCAGACACGCGAAAAGCGGATTCCACTACAAAACAGGATGCAGATGCGAATCCAACAAGACTGGTCGAGTTCACCGAACTGCCGATTAAAGTCGACGACACACCGTCGGCCAGGAATCCGACCGTCGAAGATGTCGTCGCGAAGGTCGAATTTGTGCCGGTCGAATTGGACGAGGGACTGCCAGAAGCCCCGGCCGTTGATGCCGACGGCGATGACGATTATCTCGATACACACGACATCGATTTGACGACCGCGTTGCAATTGGTTTCAGGACAGAATCCACAAGTCGCGTTTGCTCAAGAACGTATCCACGAAGCGTTCGCTGAATTCGAAGCGGCGAAAGTTCTGTGGTTGCCGTCGATTCGCGCCGGAGTCAGCTTCAACCGACACGAGGGAACTCTACAGAATTCGAACGGTGCCATTCTGGATGTCAATCGTTCGTCTCTTCAAACAGGTTTCGGGGTGCAGGCGGTGGGTGCGGGAACGCCAGTCGTTCCGGGACTGGCAGCACAGTTCCACATCACCGACGCCATCTTTGGGCCGCGCATCGCCGAGCGGACCGCGGCAGCCCGGCAATACGCATCAACCGCAACCCTCAACGATCAGATGCTGGCCGCCGCGCTGGCCTATCTGGAATTGCTGCGCGCCAACCAGGAACTGGCGATCGCCAACGATACTCTGCTGAACGCCACCGAATTGGCTCGGCTGACCGACGCGTTCTCACGCACGGGCCAAGGAGCACAGGCGGATGCTGATCGGGCTCAGACGGAACTAGCCGTGCGGAAGAACGATGTCTCTCGTGCCGAAGAAGCAGTTCAAGTGGCCTCGGCCCGGTTGGCGGAAGTGTTGCATCTGGGCTTTCCCGTTCGAGTACAAACGGCCGAGCAGACCGTCGTTCCCATCGACTTGGTCACGCTCGACGATTCGGTACAACAAATGGTTACGAGTGCCCTGACCAACCGGCCTGAACTTTCCGAAAGCCGCTGGCTGGTTGCCGAAGCGTGCGAGCGAATGAATCGCGAACGGTACGCTCCGTTGCTTCCCAGCGTGCTGCTAGGTGTCAGTTACGGAGGCTTTGGCGGCGGAGTCGGCGACCGGATCAGCGACTTTCAAGACCGAGTCGATTTCGATGCCGTTGCTTTTTGGGAAGTCCGCAATCTGGGACGGGGAGACCAATCGATCCAAGCGGCCGCGCGGTCACGTTACGACCAGGCTCGGTATCGCGAAATCCAGACGATGGACCGCGTTGCCCGCGAGGTCATCGAAGCTCGCGCTCAGGTCAAGGCTCGGCAAAATCGAATCTCAACGGCGGAATCCGCTATCACGGCAGCGACGGCTTCGTACAAGCGAAACCAGCAACGTATCAACGACGGACTGGGGCTGCCAATTGAAGTCCTGCAGTCCATTCAAGCGTTGGATCAAGTCCGCCGCGAATACTTGCGGGCCGTTGTCGAGTACAACGAAGCTCAATTCCGCCTGCATCGGGCACTCGGCTGGCCCTCGGCGCAGGAGCTCGTACACGAACCGGCAAGAATTGCCGATTGATCGGTTTATCACTGCCACAAAACTGGCAAAATCCGCGCAGCCCTCTCATTCATCAAAACTGATTTAACCGGAATAACCGTCAATTCCGATAAATTCGGTAGGTGCATCATTCTTGGAATCCGTTCAATTGGAGAAGCACGGCTGATGAACGTCACGACGTTCGTAACTGTTGCCGCAACTTTTTTCTGCTCAGCCGCGTTCGCGGGCGAGTTGTACGAACCGACCGATCCGTACGAGTTGCTGCGCCGACTGCAAGCCGCGGAACAACGGATCGAACTGCTCGAACAAGATAAAACTCTCGGCGACCCCGACGGAGTCCGGCAAGTGGATTACTCGTGGCCCAACGCCACGGAACAGAAACAATTCGATGCGACGAAGAAGCCAACCTGGAAAATCAACGGCCGTATCCACCTTGATTCGTGGTGGTTTCCACGGACGAGCGCCGGGATCGATTTCTTCGAGAATCCGCTGACGGGAGATGATCCGGAAGACCGCATCCAATTCCGCCGCATTCGATTGGAAATGGGCGGAGATATCTTGGATTCGATGCTGTATCGCATTCAGCTCGACTTCAACAATCCCCAGACGCCGGAGTACAAGGATGTCTATATCGGCTTCAAAAACCTGCCTGGAAATCAGACGATTCTGTTTGGTAGCCAGAAGCGTCCCATCGGTCTCGATCACTTGAACAGCAGCCGATACAACGTCTTCCTGGAACGTCCGTTGGTTGTCGAAGCGTTCAATGAAGACGCCCGACGGATCGGCGCCGCGGTTTACGGCTACACGGACGACGAACTGTATCACTGGCGTTACGGTGTCTTCAGTCTACAGAACACTCGCTCGACAGGCCGTTTCATCGGCGATTCGCTACAACTGAGCGGCAATGCTCGGCTGTCGAGCAGCCCGTGGTACGACGAATCGTCCGGCGGACGCGGCTATTTTCATTGGGCCGTCGCCGGTATGGCCGCTCGCCCTGATGGCGATGTCGGAGTCAACGACACCAACGTCAACGAGGCTCGCTTTCGGGCGATTCCGGAACTCAGATCGGGAAGCCGTTGGATCAACACGAACCGCATCGCCGGGGCCGAGGCGTACGAAATCCTGGCACTGGAATCAATCTTCAACGTCGGTCCGCTCCAGGTGACTGGTGAATACCAATTCAATTGGGTACAACGCGACGGAACAACGGCGGGCACCGGCCCCGACCTTTATTTCCACGGTGCCTACATTTATCTGTCGTACTTCCTGACGGGCGAGCACATTCCCTACAACCGCAAGCGGGCCACCATCGGCCGCGTGCAGCCATTTCAGAATTTCTTTTTGGTTTGCGATCGCTGCGGCGACAAACAGGTCGGCTGGGGAGCGTGGGCGATCGCGGCGCGCTACTCGTACCTCGATCTGACCGACCAGGACATTCTTGGCGGCGTCGAACAAAACCTGACACTGGCATTGAATTGGTATTGGACAGCGTATTCCAAACTGCAATTTAACGCCGTTTACGGCGACATCGAAAACCATGCTCCCACGGGAGGTTTCACATCCGGAAACTTCTGGGGACTTGGCACTCGCATGGCAATCGAGTTTTAACTAATTCGGCAGCGCCAGGTTACGCGAGAGTACCGACCGCTTATCTAATCAAATTTGTCAGTTCTTCAAGAACTTCATCCGCGACTGTGATGGAACGTGCATTCGCGGAAAATCCGCGTTGGGCCACGATAATTCGAGTCAGTTGAACCGCGATGTCAACATTCGAAGTTTCTAGTTGACCACCGAAGATCGATCCGCGCCCGCCAGAAAGCGCCGTTCCGAGTTGCACTTCACCAGTGTTCAACGATTCTTCGTAATAGTTGCTGCCGACATGCGTCAGTCCTTGCGGATTGCGAAACGACGCAATGGCAAGTTGAGCGATTGGCACCTTTCTGCCATTTGTTGCGATTCCTTCGATCGTCCCGTCGGAATTCACATCGATTGACGTTAACACGCCTGGAGCAAAACCGTTCTGTCTAGCCGCAATGGAGGGTTCTGTCGCGAGATGAGTGACACCGTCGAACGCATTTGGCGTACCGAACCCAAATCT
>CAUZVF010000481.1:0-5312 GCA_963582955.1 Planctomycetota bacterium | reverse complement strand
CGGCGTTCGATTTT
This sequence comes from Planctomycetota bacterium, assembly GCA_963582955.1. Lineage (GTDB taxonomy): Bacteria > Planctomycetota > Planctomycetia > Planctomycetales > Planctomycetaceae > CAUZVF01. The sequence goes on along the minus strand of CAUZVF010000481.1, from coordinate 5,298 downwards.
GTCCAATAATCCACCGTACAGCTTAATCATTGCCCGTAGAATGGGCTTTCCCGTTGGATCAAGATAATCGAACAAGTGTTCGGCACGCCGGTAATACGACCGAGTTCGCTCGACTTCAAACTGCATCAGTTCTTCGAACGCGGCACCTCGTTTGCAATTTGTCAGATCATCGACGGAATATCCGAATCGCCGCATGTCCTCGCGCGGCAAATAAACGCGACTCATTCGGATGTCTTCGCCCAGGTCTCTCAGAATGTTCGTCAGTTGAAACGCATTGCCACAATCGACGGCGTACTTTGTCGCGTCATCACCGTGGAACCCCCAGATGTGAATACAACAGAGTCCGACGGCGCCGGCAACGTGGTAACAATACGTCGACAATTCCTCGAACGTTTCGAAGCCAGTCGGCGCCAAATCCATGCGGACTCCGTCAATGACGGCAAACAAATACTCTCGGGGGATTCCGAATCGCGCGACGACATCAATCAACGCCGGAAATATCTTCCGCGTTTCGGGGATCAAACGGTCGGCTTCGGTTTGCCGGAAATCATTCGCGAGCCCGGCAATCAGCGCCTGTTGCCACGCATCCAGGTTTTTTGAACGCCGCGCCACGGACAGACTGGTGTCATCTCCCAGGTCATCGCACTTTCGCATGAAAGCATAAAGAGCACACATGGCCCGTGATTTGTCCGCCGGAAGGCCCAGAAACGAGAAATAGAAATTCCTTGCCGTCCGTTTCGACAGCTTCTTGCAATAGGCATACGATTCGTCCAACGAAACGTTCATTGGTTGCGACTTTCCCTGAGTGAAACCGCTGGAATCGTCCGCGTCCTCAATCCCAACTTGTTGAGCAACGCGCGGATAACCGAGCCACAGAACATTCCCCGGACATCACGTTTCGTCACAATGGGACGCTGGTCCCACACGCAATAGCCAATCCGTTCGATTTGGTCAAGAATCTTAAGGCCACCACGCCCGAACATCTCGATATCGACTTGCAATCGTCCTGGCATCTGTTCCGCCAATGAGAAAACTGGGGCGAGAAACTCACGCGCCCGTTCGACCTCGAATTTCATCAAGTCAACGAATGCATCGTTCGTCACACGATTCCGCAGGTCGGTGTCGGAATAGCCGAATCGGTCGCGGTCTTCCTTTGGCAGATAGACTCGCCCGATCTCGGCGTCGCGACTGACATCCTGCCAGAAGTTTGCGAGTTGCAAACCCGTACAAACCGAATCGGACCAACCGGAATTGCGTTCGTCATGTTGCCGGCACAGGTGAAGCACCAATCGTCCTACCGGATTGGCACTCCGACGGCAGTAATCCAACAATTGCTCGAAACTCTCGTATTCAAGAATCCGTTGGTCCTGTTCGAACGCGGAAATCAAATCTTCGAACGGCTGCATCGGAATCTGGAACTCTTGGATCGTGGCACGCAACGCGATGAAAACAGGGTGCGCCGCCGTGCCCTGGTAACAATTCCACAGTTGCTCGCGCCACCAGCCGAGCAATTCCAACGAGCGATCCAGGCCATCGATCTCGTCAGCAAGGTCGTCGGCCCAGCGGCAAAACGCATAGATATTGTAGAAGTGTTGTTGCAATCGCCTGGGTAGCATCCACGAAACAAGCGGGAAGTTTTCGTAATGCGAACGCGCCAACTGCCGGCAATACTCGACAGCCTCCACGACCGAACCTGAAGCAGCGTCTGCCGAACCTGAAGCATCGCCTGCCGTGTCAGTTCCAGCGGGCCCAATCACGTCTGGACCCCAGCGTGCCAGCTCTTTTTGAAAATCCCGATTCAAGGACGCCTCCAGAGTCTGCCGGGAGCAAAGTCCGCTCCCGGTGTTTTAGAAACTGCTGATTCGATACAGTATGGTAGCGCTATTCTGTCTTGTCCGCCCAATCCGCGAAACGAACGCAAATTGGCAACTTGAACCGGACATTTCAAAATGGCTGTGCCATATTTAATAGAAAATCACTCACAAGATTCCCAGCCTCGCTGGATTCCGTATTGATAGACACGAAAACATGCCTGTTCCAAAAGTCGCGATCGTCGGTCGCCCGAATGTTGGCAAGAGTTCCTTGCTGAATTGGATGGCCCGTAAGTTGGTATCAGTTGTCGATCCCACGGCTGGTGTCACTCGTGACCGTGTTACTTACTTGATCAATGAACGCGATCGCTATTTCGAGCTCGTCGACACGGGTGGATTGGGAATCGTCGATAGTGACGATCTTTCGGAAGACATCGAGCACCAAATCAATATCGGAATCGACGAAGCCGACCTGATTCTGTTTGTGGTTGACGGGCAGACCGGAGTTGTCCCGCTCGATTGCGAAGTTGCCGATCGCTTGCGTCACGCGGACAAACCGAAATTGCTGGTCATTAACAAGTGCGACTCGTCGCGGCTGGACGCCGAAATTTCCGAATTCTTCGCACTCACCGACTCGCCCGCCATCGTCACCAGCGTGATTGGAAACCGAAACCGCAAGGAGTTGATTCAGGCAATTGTCGGCCAACTTCCGCCAGCCGAGCAATTCGAAGGTGACGAAGGCGAATCGCTGGCGGCGATGCCGGAAATGAGGCTCGCGATTGTCGGCCGCCGTAACGTGGGAAAGAGCACTTTCATCAACGCCTTGGCCGAAGAAGACCGCGTGATCGTTAGCGAGGTGGCCGGCACGACGCGAGACAGCGTCGACGTGCGATTTCAAATGGATGACAAAGCATTCGTCGCCATCGATACTCCCGGAGTTCGCAAGCGAAAAAGCCTCGCCAACGACATCGAGTTCTATGGGCTGGTGCGTGCCCAAAAAAGTATCCGACGTGCCGATGTCGTAATGATGTTTTTCGATTCCCAACAAACAATTTCACGCGTCGACAAACAGCTTGTCGAGGAAATCTCGAAACACGCGAAACCTTGCATCTTCGTCGTCAATAAATGGGACTTGGCGCTCGATGAAGGAATGACCGTCGAAGCATGGAGCGACTACTTCGTCAAGGAATACGGTTCGATGCGGCACGTTCCGTTGGCATTCATCACTGCCAATGAAGACCGCAACACACGGCAGTTGATCAATCTGGCTCAGAGCATTTTCAAACAGTCACGAATCCGCGTGTCGACCGGCCGTCTGAACAAGATCGTCCGTGCCGCGATTCTGAACAACATGCCGCCGATCCGCAAAAACAAGCGGCCCAAGATCTTCTACGCCACACAAGTGGCCACTCAGCCGCCGACAATCGTCCTGAAATGCAATAGTTCGGCGTTGTTCGATCCGTCGTGGAAACGATATCTTCTCGGCGTGTTTCGCGAAGAACTTCCGTTTCAAGAAATTCCGATCCGCATTTACTACCGGGCTAAATCGAAAGACGAAGAAGTCGGACATAGCCTGGAAGAGAAAGAATTCGCAGCACAATAATCCGATACCAGTTACTTTCGAAAAAAGCCAAGCACCAAGACTAAGGATTTGACGTTATCTCTGACCAAGTCGCCTCCTTTTCGCGGCCCCGGACGGACAAGACAAAATGGCCCCGCAGTACCAATCGGATGAAACGGCCGCTGGCCGTATTGAACTGATTCAACGATCGGGAGCATCAAAATGTCGACGGAATCGCCAGTCTTGAAGAACATGATGCTGGAAGATATCGAATACAAGTTCGATGAAACGGCATGGGGAACCTGGCGCCGCTTCGCCTACCCAGACGGAAACGCGTTCGAAGAGTATGTCACTCACCTGCGATTCTTCGGACTGCCGCTGCTGCATTTCACGCGAGGCAAATGTCCCGAAACAGGACGCCGGATCGTGGCGAAGGGAATCATCGCCATCGGGCGAATGGCCATCGGTTTACTCGCGATCGGCCAGGCTTCGGCCGGAATCGTGGCGATTGGCCAACTGGCCGTCGGTGTTTTGTTCGGCCTTGGCCAGGCGGCAACGGGAATTGTCTGCATCGGCCAATTGGCGATTGGTGTTGTCTTCGCTCTGGGCCAATTTGCTTGCGGCTATGCTTGCGTCGCTCAGTTTGGAGTTGGTTCTTACGTGCTCGCTCAGTTTGGATTCGGAATACACGTCAGCGATATGACGCAAGTCGACCCGGCCGTCATGCAATTCTTTCGAAAGTGCCTCAACTTCTTGGAACCGTGACACTCATGAAAATCGAACATGTCGCATTCAACGTTGAAGATCCACTTTCGATGGCACGATGGTATGTCGAGCACTTGGGCTTTACCGTCAAGCGCCGAGGCATGGAATCGCCCTGGCCGCACTTTCTCGCCGACGATAGCGGAACCGTAATGATCGAAATCTACGGTAACCCGGACGTCGAAGTTCCTGACTATCGGGCGACTCATCCGATGGTCGTACACATCGCGCTGCTCGCCAACGACGTCGAAGCCGAAACCAAACGGTTGAGGGCGGCGGGAGCAACCTCGGAAGGCGACGTCCAAAACCAACCCAACGGCGACCGCATGGTATTCCTGCGAGATCCCTGGGGCTTCACGCTTCAGCTAATCAAGCGTGCAAGACCAATGATCTGATGGCAATGAATCGAGGCCGTCGAGCGAGATGATCGGAAATACGCATGAAAACCGCTCGACTAAGCACCGATCGAGAAATAACTGTCTTATTGTCGCTTTTCGCTCCGTGAAAAGGCGCCCTTTCGCGGAGCGAAAGGCGACGTTTATTGATCGGCCAGTTCTAAACTAACAAAAAAAGGGGAGCCCGGCGATCCGGGCTCCCCTCACATTTCGTTCACTTCGCAATCTCCAAACGATGATGTTGCGAATGCGGCTTTGCTACTGACATCGTGTGCCGCCGCGATAGATCACAGTCTGAGGTGCACTGCGATAGACTCGCGTTGCAACGACTGCACCCGTTGAGTAAACGACGGATGAGTGATAGACGCGAGGAACGCAGCTTGATGAAACGATGCGCGCGCGTCTGACAACCGCCGTTCCACACGGTCGACAACTGCTCAAACTTCGAACCGAACCGCAGGTTTTGCGAGCGCTATTACCGTGAGGCTTTCGCTGCCCAGCATGCGGCGCTTGTTTCGAGTGCTGGCGTTGATGACCGCCCTGGTGGCCGCGATTACGATCATCATGTCCCTGGTGAGATTGATGGTTTCCATGACGCGAATCATGCTGGCGTCCCTGGTGAGATTGATGGTCTCCGTGATGCGAATCATGTTGGCGTCCCTGACCCTGATGAGATTGATGGTCTCCGCGATGCGAATCATGTTGGCGTCCCTGATGTGTATCGTGAGATCCGCGATGCGAATCCGGGCGCCCGCGCGGATTTGAATCA
>CAUZVF010000480.1:0-5318 GCA_963582955.1 Planctomycetota bacterium | reverse complement strand
CTCATCGATCTTCTTCTGTGCCGCATCGCGTTTCGCCTGAATGGCCTTTGTGACTTGGTTGGCGCTGGAAAGAGCGTCGCCCGTCTTCTTGGCCTTGCCCGCGTGATCGGCGACAGACTTGGCCAATGCGGCAACTTCGGCGGTCAGTTTCTTGGAATTCTTATCCAGGGAACTGAGAATCTGAGCCAGTTGCTTGTCGTTGGGTAGCAATTTCGCGGCAGCACTGATTTTGGCAGCGGACTCAGCGAGCGGAGTGGCAATCGCCTGCTTGTCCGAAAGTTTCTTTTGAGATGCTGCCAAAGCTTTCGCATTCGGATCATGCGCCTTTTGAGCCGCGGCAAGTGCGGTGTTGGCCTTTTTCAATTCGGCTTCGATCGGTTGCTTTACTTTGTCGACGGCTTCAAGTTGTTCGTTCACCTTGCTGATTTGCGCGTCGATCGCGTCGATCGCACCAGTCAGTCGTTTTTGTGACGCTTCCAACTCGGTCACGCGCGATGCCATCGTGCGCGAGCTTGCGACGAGTTGCGCGGGTAGCGAGACCGATCGTTGGTACGTCTTCGTCAAAGCCAACTGCTTTAGGAATTCACGGATGTTGAAATTCATTGCCGCGAACTCGTCGGACAACAGATCGAGTAGTTCCGGATGCGACGGCGGATTGTCGCTGTGATGCAGATCGACCGGATCGACAAGCCCACGGCCCATCATGTGAGCCCATAATCGGTTCGCGATGTTGCGACGGAAGGCTTTGTTCGTTCCCTTTTTGACGATTTCCGCAAACTTCAGCCGACGGCTGTACTTGGGGACGGGACGCAATTCCTTCTTTTTCTTGTCTGGTTTGACCTTGTATTCTTCGTCCTTCTTGAAAGTTGGTTCGTCGATTTCCGTCTCACCCGGCAACCGGGGCCGCGTGTTGCCTTCAAAGCCAGTGAAGACGCTCTTGAAGTTGACTTCGTTCTTCGGATTGTCCGCCAACACAGCGGGTTTTTTCTTGTTTGGCTGAAACTGATATGTACGGCTCACGAATGCGTAGATTCCGTAGTAATCGCCTTGTAGATAGTCGTCGATTAGCGGATGGTCGTGACATTGGGCACATTGTAGGTCCATTCCGAAGAACATGCGGCCAATCTCTCGCGTCATCAGGTTTGGCTCGACGTTGCGAGCGAGATAGAAATTGACCGGCCCGCGAGTCTTGGCATCGACGCCGTCGGTGGCAATGATCGCGGCGGCAATCTCGTTCCACGGCTTATCTTGCTCAATCGACGACCTCAGAAAGGCCAACCAATCGGCGGCATTGCTGCGTCGTTCCATCAGCATCACGCTGAGTACGTCGGTCATGTGGCGTGTATAGCCGGGGCCGGCCAAAAGCTGGCCGATGAGTTTTCCACGCTTGTTCGCAGTCTTATCGTCGAGAAACTTGCGTGCCTCGGCCGACGACGGCACGATGCCCGTCAAGTGCAGGCTGACACGGCGAAGAAACTCGGCATCGTCAATTTGCGGCGCCTGTGGACCGATATTCGTGCCATCAATCAACTTGTCGATCCGCACGTGTAACGGCTCAGCCGCCAACGCTGTGCTACAAACCAGTTGCAGAACCAGGATTTGGGCAATGATACGCGGCATCGTGTCGCGTTCCTCTTTGTTAGGTGAGCCTTACGTATGCATCAATATCGCCTTATAAGATAGCTGATGGTGCAATCGCGGTCAATTTCCGGTTGAAATTGCAGCATCGGCTGGTGCGTCTGTCAGCCGTGTTTTGAGGAGAGTAGCCGGGCGCTGCATTGCTAATCTATTTCTAGCGGTCAATCTTCGCTCCACGGGGGCAAGCTCCGATGGCGGCGTTCAAGAATTTGAGTGATGACAAACTCTCAAAGGCATAGTGGTATTTGGTTTCGGTGATGCCGCGCAAAGAATCTCTGCGTTTCCAATTGTATCGAACATCTTTGATCACAGAAAAAAATCAACTAAACTGTCGCGTCGTTCCGCGAATTGGCTCGTGGAGTCGCTTGTGCTGTCAATGAAGGGACTTGGTGGTGGAAGGTGGACTGACGGTTTTTCAAGTAGCCGCTGGCAACAACGAGCTGACAAGTTCAATTGTCAATCGGCAGTTTCATGAGACAGTCGGTGAATTCGTTGCCATCGTACCGCCGAGCCTGAAAGTCGCGGACGAATTGTTCGCTGCCGCCGTCAGACAATTCTCGCACGACCACGCCGCTGCCTTGCTTTTCCTAAAGAGCAATCCCCTGCTTACGCTGGCATGTGGGTTGTTGCCGGCGTCGTGTTTGCCATTCGCCTTCAGCCCGCAAGGAAACTCAGTTGTCGTCATCTCGAAATCTGCCTGGTCGCAAGTGGGCGATACAATCGATGTCTCGGATCCGATTCGCGAGTGGCTCATGCGAGCGGTGATGGCGGGGAAGCGATTGATCGGATCGTCAATCGAGATGACTGGCGATGCAACCAACCGGCTCACTGAAGACTTACCCGACCTCGGCCCCGGACAGCCGCAGCAATCGGATTGGTTGCACTCAAAGCTGAGCGAGCTACCTCTGAATGCCATTCTGCCGTCAATCGCATCGGAAGCGGACGCGACCGCATTACAAGCGGGATTCCTATTGATGAACGACTTCTTGGACGCGAGTCACACTTTTTCGCAAAGCGTCGAGGGTGCGGGCCGTCATGTTGCGGGAGATTACTGGCACGCGATCATGCATCGCCGTGAGCCCGACTATTCCAATTCCAAGTATTGGTTTCGACGCGTCGGCGATCATCCGTTGTTTGGCCAACTCGCTTCATTCGCGGGACTGGCGTTGGATAATCGTTCATCCACCGAAGCAAATGGCTGGAAGTTGCGACTCGGTGTTTCCGGCCAATGGGATCCGTTCGCTTTCGTCGATATGTGCCAGTTGTGTGCGAAGACGGCCGATTTCGAGTTGTGCGAAGTTGCCCAAGAAATCCAATTTGCCGAGATGTTGCTACTGCTGGCGGCCACATTCCATGACGCTGCTGGCACAAGCAATGAGTTTTTTCGTTGACACTTCGTGTGTCACCGTTAGAATGAGGGCTGATCTGCTCTCCCTTCCTGCTCACCCAGCGGGCGAAACGAGTGGACATCAAGAAACGCAGATGTTTGTGCGTTGCTGCCTGATGGTGTCTATGTTGGCCCGTTTTCCCATGCCCTCCTCAGTTGCAGACTCCACGCAAACACGTTCATCTTTATCGTCAACCGGCTTCAACAGCGGTTGAATTGTCTGATTGTCCGCTTGTTGCTGGCGGAGGTTAACTCGATGTTTTTTGGATTCGGCCCTTGGGAATTGATGATTGTTGCGGTGATTATTTTGCTGCTCTTCAGCAAGAGAATCCCAATTGCCTTTCGGTCCGTCGGCAAAAGTATCGTCGAGTTCAAGAAGGGTATCAAAGACGACGGATCGGAAGACTCGAAGGAGCAAGACGGCGAGTCGAATTGAGTCGTCGCCGCGCGTTGAAATACAGGTTCGAGCAGTTCTCTTTAATCGAACGGGAGGTGTAGAATGTTGGGTGGCCTGGGTCCCATGGAATTGGCGATTGTTTGTGTGATTGCGTTACTGTTGTTTGGAAAGAAGTTGCCGGAAGTTGCACGCAATATGGGGCGTGGTATTACCGAGTTCAAGAAAGGGATTCGCGATATCGATGATGACGCTGACCGCGCATCCTATTCGTAAACGCCCCAAATTAACAATCAACGGACTTGAAAGAATGCGGTCTGGAATTTCGGATTGCCTAACGAGATAATTGAGCTGAGGTAGACGCTATGGAAACTGCATTACTTGCATTCGGGTTCGCACCGGGACCATTTGAATTGGCGATTATCGGTGTGATCGCGCTTTTGTTGTTTGGCAAACGGCTGCCCGAAGTCGCGCGAAGTCTCGGCAAGGGGATCGTCGAATTCAAAAAGGGCGTCCGAGGCATCGAGGATGAAGTTGACCAAAAAACATACGACTCGACGCCAACGTCGACGCCACGTCCGGTTCCGGAAGAAGAAGACGACGCCGAAGAACTGACCGCGCCAAAATTTGAACCACCAAAGTTCGACCCCAGTGAAGGTGACAATCAAGCCTGATCGATAACGGCGCGGGATCCCTCACCGTGAGCGGCCAGCCAACGGCAACGTTGCCACAACAGATGTGCTCCCTTGAGCCCTCAAGTCCAGCTCCCACCGCCGCCCGCGCTCGCCAACCATCACGTGCAACCAGCCGAGTGGCAACGTTGACGGCCTCCTGCCCCCGAGCAATTCCCAATAGCACACAATCCCACCAAGTCAAACAAGAAACCGGGCTCCTTGAACAACCCGTTTGAACTCGGCTGCGCATCCATGCTGGCTCGCTCAAACGCTCATTTTGTTAGCCTCGCTGATGGACACATTCGTTGGGATGTACCCGAGCGTACGTCCCAAAATGATTCCATAATGAGTCTGTATCTTCAAGAGAATAGAAATTGCTCGACAGTCGATCGAACTCGGGCTCAAAGTTCGTCTCCACGTCTGACCAAAAGTCAGCTTCGGGTTCTCCATCGATGTCCGGCTCGGGTGATTCCCATCGTTGCTTATAAGCTGGATATTTGGCTTCGAGTCGTTCGTTGAGTTGAAGTGCTTGTTGCACAAGCCGGACGTGTTTCGTTGCTTCGATGAGACGCAGATCTTCCAACGTATCGTTTGCGATCTTGCCACTTGAGTTCGTGAACCACTGGTAAAAGCCACCGTTGCGCACTTCGCTGTCGAGGACGACCAAGGTATAACCAGCTCGGATGCCTCGCGGCAAAGTCGCGAGAATATCGGCTTCGCGAGGGCCGTCCATTCGGGAACAGCCGTGTTCTTCAAGGAGTCGGCTTGCATACTGAAACAGGAAGTCAGGCAGGTCTTCATCGCGCAGGCTGTCGAGGAGTTCGATGGTTATGAAGTCCGGAAGGCCACTGATGCTGTCCCCGCACGATTGGCAAACAATTGCGTTTCGAGAGACTGGTTTACTACAGGATGGGCAAGGAACAATGTCGGGCATGCTCATGCCCTCAGAAGGGAGGTACGCGACCGTAGAGGCTAACGGCCATGATCACCGGGTTGCCGCCGGTGACGTTGATTTCAGCTTGCGCGTCCAACCGCCGCTCCGGTTGACCGATTTGTGTACGCCCGACATGGGCGTGAACTTGTGGGGTGTGAGTCCCCTGTGTGTGAATCACATTGATTCTGCTGTGACTGTACAGCGGGGTCGGTGGAAGTACTAGCCGAAGGCCAGGGCGTGAGGGTGACCGAGCGTCTGAAGGAAGCCGGAGTGCAATGCTGTGAGGCGACG
>CAUZVF010000479.1:0-5333 GCA_963582955.1 Planctomycetota bacterium | reverse complement strand
TCGACGTACCGATTGTCGCAATCTTTGCGGCCGACAAACATCGAGTATCCCGGCCAAGTTCCCACAGTCGGCCCAACAATCCGTCGACTCCGTTGACGCTGGTAAACACAATCCAGTCGAACTCCGACAGCCGATCGATCACGGCATCGACCGCGTCCCAGTCTTCAGGAGGCCGGATGTCGATCGTCGGCAACAAGATCGGTTGGGCTCCCAATTCGAGACACTTGGCGATCACGGGACCGGCCTGCGCAACCGGACGCGTGATACCAATTCGCTTTCCGAACAGCGGACGTTTTTCAAACCACGCAATGTCGTCTCTCATGCGCACGCATTCGCCAACAACGATTAGTGACGGAGCATGCAATTCGGCCTTGCGCACTTCAACGGGCAATTCTGCGAGCGACGCCGTTACACATCGCTGAGCTGGAGTGCTGGCGCGGCTGATCACCGCGGCCGGTGTCAGGGGATCTTTCCCGGCTGAGATCAATCGTTCGACGATAGATTCCATCCGGTGCAGTCCCATGTAAAACACCAGCGTTCCCGAAAACTTCGCCAACACGTCGTAATCAAGATTGCTGCCGGCTTTCGTCGGGTCTTCGTGGCCCGTGATGAAGGCCACGGCGGAGGCGGATTCCCGATGAGTCAACGAGATGCCGGCATATTCGCTGGCGGCTGTCGCGGCGGTGATTCCGGGTACGATTTCATAGGGAATGCCCGCTTCGGCCAATGCCGCCACTTCCTCGCCACCGCGGCCGAAGATGAATGGGTCGCCGCCCTTCAAGCGGACCACCGTCTTGCCAGCCTTCGCGGAATCGATCAGTCGTTGATTGATTTCAGCCTGATCCAGGACGCGTCCGTCGGGACTCGGCGAACGGCACGTGCGTTCCGACTGGGCCGACGTGTGCAGAAGCAGAAGAGGATTCGCCAGCCCGTCGTACAAAATCAGATCGGCTTTTTGCAGGCATTCCAACCCTCTCAAAGTCAGGAGACCCGGATCTCCGGGACCGGCACCGACCAGATAAACCGTACCGGGGCTTGTCATGAATTTATGACCTCTGACAGAATGTTTCCTGAACTCGAAATCACGAATTGTGGAATCCTAACCGCCAACGCCACCTCGCGTCGGCGGAGCGATGATTGGCTGCGAGTACGACCGGTTCACACCTCCCCGCCCTCCTCCTACCCCAACCGCCGCTTTGCGGCGGTTGGGGTAGGAGGAGGGGAATGAAGCGTTTTGGGGAAACGCGTTCTAGCTGTCAATCAAGGCTTCCACTGGGACAAGCCGGACAAGCCCAGTGGTGGCCGATTTTCACAAATCGTGAAAAGTGTTTTAATTTAACGTCGAAGCTAGAATGACACGCAACCCAGCAATACAACCCGTCAAAAAAGCGGGCGATTCGTCCTTCAATTCAATGTGGTTGTACGACTAGCCATGTTAAATTCGCGGCGTTCGAATTCATAGCAATGCCGCAAGCCAGTTAGATTTGGGAGGCACCATTGAATCCATTGTCAGAGGTCAAAGCTCTTACGTTTGATTTGTTTGGCACGGTATTGGATCTGGCGGGCAGCTTGACGCCTTTCATCGCCGAATTTCTGGCGAGCAAGCGATTGACGGTGTCGCCCGACGAGTTCTGGCGGCAATGGCGCTACCGGCAACGCATCGAGCAATACCAGGACAACATCGTGATGCTCGGACATAGCGGATATTTGAAAGTCGCTCGACGTGCATGTGTCTATACGTTGCGGTTGAATGGAATCGACGCATCTGGCGCGGAAGTCGAACGGCTGATGGCCGCTTGGCAACAATTGAACCCGTTTTCTGAAGTCATCCCGGCTCTCGGCCGTTTGAAGTCACGCTACCAGCTTGTCGCCTTGTCGAACGGCGAGCCCGACTTTCTGCAACACCTCGCGAAAAACCGCATCGGGTGGGAATTCGATGACATCATCTCGGTTCAAGTCGCCGGAGCGTTCAAACCTCATCCCGGAGTTTATCGCCGAGCGGCGGGAATCCTCGGTCTCGAAGTCGGACAGTGCCTGATGGTTTCCGCCAATTCGTTCGACGTCATGGGAGCCCGAATGTGCGGATTTCGCGGAGCGTTCGTAAATCGAGGCCAACTACCCTACGAAGACACCGACTATCAACCAGACGTCACCGTTGCCGACTTTACGGAATTGGCGGATGCTTTGCTGATTTGACACGGGCGAGTATCGCACGTCCGGAAATCGAGGCCGAACCGGCGACGCCATCCCGAAAGAACCATCGACCGGAGCAAACAGAGTACCGAACTCAATAGTCGTACCACACTCCAAATCCAAGCAGCTCTTCATCGCGATTCAGGAAGGTGAATTGCATCGATTTACCGTTGTAGTACTGGATTCCCACGCGAAATCGACGGCCGTTGACGGGATTACTCCACTGCCAACCGGCGACGGCGTTGAAGCCGTCCCGGTAATCGACCTCTTGCCGAAGATAGAAATTCACGGCGAGAAACGGGCGGCCTTCGAATTCGAAGCATTCCGCCGGACTGTATTCGCCGCCGAATTGGAATTCCCATTGTTCGGCCGCTCCCCGGCTGACGAACGCATAGGAAATTTCGCCGTAAAGCCGTGTGTCAACGCTCAGATAGTAGTCGGTCCCCAAGACGAAACCGGCTTTCTCGTAGTTGTTGCGGGCGAAACCGGGAACACGCGCGAGGAATTCATCACCCAAGTGGGCCCGCAGATGGTATGTCCCGATTTTCAGTCCCGTGCGTCCATTACGATAAGTCAACGGAATGCCATAGCGAAAGACGGCCGATTCCAGATCGCCGTTCTTGTCGAGATCAAATCTGGGAAACACCGCGCCTTCGATATCCAATTGCCAGCCTTCTGACACATACGGAGCGAACGTGCCTTTGCGTATAACTCCGATGCGGCCACCGATTGCCGCGTCCCAAATCCAACTGCCTCGTTCTTCGTCCTTGAGCCACATCTGCCCCATTCGCGGTTCAAGCGGGCCGGCCAAGTACGATTTGTACAATAAGTCATTTGGAAACAACTTCCATGTGTGGATGCACTCGACACAGGGAACGGCTTGATAGGTCTCGGGAATCGCAATCCCGTTGCCGATTGGCGGCATGACGCCGGACTGCTGATAACTCAATGGTTGTTGATAAGCAAGCGGCTGTTGATAGCCGGGATTCGGCGGATAAGCACTTGGTTGCGGATTTCTCGTTGGCAAGTTGTATCCGCGCGCATAAGGATTCACTGGGGCCACATTTTGCCAGTTCCGCGGCGCGTTTGCGGGAATGTTCGGCGCGAGGTATCCGGGTCCGGCGGATGGATTGACATTCAACACCGCTCCTGGATTGCGATTTGGCGTAACCATCGGTATCGGCGGCCCTGGTGTTTGGTACGCGAGCGGGCTGTATTGGTTTGGGACTTGTCCCCTCGCGACACGTCCGGCAGACACACCGAATTGCGGAGACGCCGCTGATAGCGAGTGTCCCCCACCGATGAAGCGATTTTGGGGTGTTTGTGCGAAAACCGATTCACGCGAGTGAAGTCCTGCACTCAGCGCGAGCGCACAGCAGGCGCATTGCAATACCCGAGAAGTCGAGGTTTGCATTCTGACTGCCTCCCAGACAGAAAGCATTCCGCTTTGAAGTTCAAAGTCAGAATTGGGAAGGATGTTGGGGATGGATGTGAAGAGAGGAATGGTCGCGAAGTGTAGCAATCTCGCCGATTTGTGAACAGACCGACCATGGAAGTTCATAAGAGACGGCGCAGACGTAACTTAGGGTCAGTGACCGAATTAATCCGGGGAATTTTCAATTGGTGGCCATGCAGCCGCAAATGAAATTCTGCTGCATTGACCCCTGCCTGCTTGTCAGGCCGGTGGATCAGTTTGGCAAGCTAACATATTTGTTGTTGGCCAAACGAGGCCCCTAGCCAGCTTGCCTGGCAAGAGCCAAAGTTTGATTGGCCGCCGACGTCCGTACTCGACCAAACTGATTCAACTGTCGGACAAGCCAACAGAGGTCTGGTTGAATTGCAATCATTCGTTCTAGCTGGTCAAACTATGATTCCTACCAGACAAGCTGGCAGGGGAATAACTAAAAGGTAATCAACGGAGCCGATGAATGAAGACAACAAACTTAGCAACGCTCACGTGCCTGATTCTTTTCACAACAACCGCTCTTGCCGATGACAAGACCGATGATTCACGCGCGTCACCGCCGCCGGGATTTGTTTCATTGTTCAACGGCGACGACTTTTCAAATTGGAAAGTCCCCGAAGGTGACAACGGTCACTGGAAGATCGTCGACGGAGTCATCGACTATGACGCCCAGAGCGAAGCTCCGGGCGACAAAAACTTATGGAGCCAAAAAGAGTACGGCGATTTTGTGTTAATGGCCGATTGGCGCATCAAAGAGACACCCTACATCAATCCGCGCGTGCCGATCATTAAGCCCGACGGAACTCACAAGAAAGACGCGGACGGCAAGGAAATTCGTACGTCCGTTCCCGATTCTGACTCGGGAATCTTCCTACGCGGACAGGGAAAGTCGCAGATCAACATCTGGTGCTGGCCCATCGGCTCCGGCGAAGTCTACGGTTATCGCATGGATAAGAAAATGCCGCCCAAAGTCCGACGCGGCGTGACGCCGAAAACCAACGCCGACAACGACATCGGCCAATGGAACACATTCGAAATCACAATGAAAGGTGACCTACTCTCGGTGAAGCTGAACGGCAAGCAGGTCTTGCGAAACGCTCAACTGCCCGGAATTCCCGCGCGTGGCCCAATTGCGTTACAACATCACGGAAGCAAACGCGACGGAGAATGGCGCAGCCCGCCGGCACTCGTGCAGTTTCGCAACATCTCCATCAAGGAACTTGCCGCATCAAAAGAAAGACCGACGAAAAGGTAGATTGTTCATTTGCGGATTTGCGGATGGCATCCGTACCACATGCAGTTTGAATTCATTCAAAACCACCGCACGTGAAACCGAATCACGTTGGAAAAGAGAGTCGTCACTTCCACGGGATTATAATTCGTATCCTATGTACATTATGCAGCAGTCGACCATGATGTGGCTGGCCCACGGGCCGTACAGCGACTGAGTTCGCTCATATAACCACGCCCACAGACATCCGCCAAAGGCGACGCACAGAGAAAAGAACAGCGTCACCGTCCAGTCTTGTTGCAAAAACTGATGGATCACGATGACGTGATGAGCCATGAAACCCAGACTGGAAAGAGTCAGCGCGACCCGCAAAGACGTCACTCGGCGAAGCTGCCCGAAAACGAACCACCGCCAGTAGTATTCTTCCAACAGTGAATGCGGGAT
>CAUZVF010000478.1:0-5335 GCA_963582955.1 Planctomycetota bacterium | reverse complement strand
GATTTCAAAGCTGTTCACCGACATTGCCATCATGCAATTGGTCGAGCAAGACAAGCTTTCGCTGAATGCGCCGATTACAGAGTACTTGCCGGAGTTCTCACCCAAGAATCCGTATGACGTGGCCATCACGCTCGGGCAACTGATGTCGCATCGATCGGGACTGGTTCGCGAATCTCCCGTGGGACACTATTTCGATCCCAGCGAACCGTCGCTACGGGCCACGGTTGCCAGTTTGAACCAGACCTCGTTGGTGTATCAACCGGGAACGAAGACAAAGTATTCGAACGCGGGAATCGCCGCTGTCGGTTATGTGCTGGAAAAGCAATTCGACGTGGCATTTTCGAAGCGAATCGAGGAATCGGTGTTAAAGCCGCTGCGGATGAAGAGCACGAGCTTCGAAATGACACCGCAGGTGCGGCGCGAGTTGGCAACGGCCTGGATGTGGACTTACGATGGCCGGCGATTTGAAGCTCCCGAATTTCTTCTGGGAACGGCGCCGGCGGGCAATCTCTATTCCAGCGTGCTCGATCTGTCCAAGTTTCTGTCGGCGATCTTCAACGACGGCCAAGGTCAAGACGGACCGATTCTGAAGCCGGAGACGCTGCAACTGATGACTTCTCCGCAAAAGACGGAATCGGGGAAGCCGCAGCGGTTTGGGATCGGATTTCATATCTCAAAACTCGACGGGCATAAGAAAATCGGACACGGCGGAGCGGTCTACGGCTTCTCGACGCAATTGGAAGCATTGCCCGAGCGGAAACTGGGCGTTGTGGCTGTTGCGTCGTTGGACGGGAGTAACGGAGTTGTCGGACGCATTGCTGATTACGCGCTGCGGCTGTTGCTGGCAAAGCAAAAAGGCAAACCCTTACCGGGATTCGAATCAACCGGACCCGTTCCCGCTGCAATCGCTCGGCAAACGGATGGACGGTACAAGAGTGGCGACAAGTTGATCGAGATTACGAACGACAACGGCCGGTTATTCACGCGGCGTGGGAGTTTCCGATTTGAATTGCGATCGCGCGCTGACGGGTTAGTCGTTGATGATGTCCTTGGCCATGGCCCGAACATCAAACGTGAAAGCGCCGACGGTCTGATCATCAACGACGAGAGATTCCTGCGTGTCGAAAATGAAACACCTGACAACATTCCCGATCGATGGAAGGGTCTGATCGGTGAATACGGATGGGACCACAATACGCTTTACATTTTGGAAGATCGCGGCCGGCTGGTTGCATTGATCGAATGGTTTTACTTCTATCCCTTGGAAGAACTCGGCAACAACGAATTCGCGTTTCCCGATTATGGGTTGTATCACGGTGAGAAGTTGAAGTTCACTCGCGACGGCCAAGGCAATGCGTCTCAGGTGGTCGCCGCCGAGGTCGTCTTCAAACGCCGTAGCGTCGGGACGCGTGACGGCGAGACTTTTCGGATCGAGCCCGTCAAACCGATCGACGAACTGCGCGACGGCGCACGTAACGCGAAACCGCCGAACGAAACCGGCCGATTCCGCGAATCAGAACTCGTCGAACTGACGAAACTCGATCCGACAATCAAGTTCGATATCCGCTATGCAACGACGAACAACTTCACTGGAGCGATCTTCTATCGGCAACCGCGAGCCTTCATGCAGCGACCGGCTGCCGAAGCCGTCGTACGGGCTCATCGCAGTCTGAAGGAACGCGGACTGGGATTGTTGATTCACGATGCCTACCGGCCGTGGTATGTCACGAAGATGTTCTGGGACGCGACACCGAGCGACCTGAAACAGTTCGTTGCCAATCCCAAAAACGGTTCACGCCACAACCGCGGCTGCGCCGTGGACTTAACGTTGTACGACCTGAAGACGGGGCTCCCAATTCCAATGGTGGCCGGTTACGACGAATTCTCTCCACGCTCGTTCCCCAACTACCCGGGCGGCACATCGCGACAACGTTGGCATCGCGCGTTGCTTCGCAAGACGATGGAAGCCGCCGGCTTTTCGATCTACGAATTCGAATGGTGGCACTTCGATTTCAAAGACTGGAAGAAATATCGAATCCACAATTTGACGTTTGAAGAGATTCTGAAGAACGCCGCCTCGGGACAGAAATGAGAAGCCGCGAGTGCGCACTTGCGACCGATGATACTTCGCACGGTTACGAATGGCTCGTTTTACGGCAAGCCGTAGGCGACGGTGCGTCTGGGGAAACACCGTCGCCTTCGGCCGTTAAACGAGAGAATCTACCATTTTCAACCGCGAGCGGTAGAGGCAGGATTTTCAAAATAATGTACGCCGCTGAATCGTCATTTGGCGAGCTTTTCGGCGCCCGTGGCGGCATCCCACAGCTTGACCGTGTTGTCGAAACTGGCCGACGAGATCCGCTTCCCGTCCGGGAGGAAGGCACTTCGTTACATCAACGTAAGAAAACGTAACAAAACCCGTCAAAACAAATGGCTTACGGCGAAAAGGTTTTTGTTGTAAACGCAAAGTTTTCCCTCATTTGACGGGTTTGGTCTCATTTGCGTGCAAGAGCCGTGCAAGTTTTTGCATTGAGGATTGCACGGCCCTTGCGTAGTCGTGAGTTGTCAAAATTCGTCTTGAATCGGTGGATGGAGTGGAGAGAATTGGGTGGGAGGGCGGAGTGACGAAAAAAAAATCAAAACGGTGGCTTACATTTGCCGTGATAGTCGGTCTAGTGTTGCTGGTTGAACTAACCATTGCTCCTCGCCTAACGACGTACCGAGCCCAAATAGCGAAAGTCCACAGCAATCTCGAACACATTTTGACTGGGTTACAGGAATATCGACTGAAATACGGCCAACTTCCATATCATGACCGAGGGACGGATTACGCTCTGTATGGCCTTCACGAATTCGTGGAACCGAGAATCTTTGACGACCCTTTCCGTGATGACCCCAAGGACGAGACAAGTGCGGCCTATTGGGATCACGATGAAAAGCGACTTCGCAACAACGCAGTTCTTTACTCGAATATGCCCGACAAAGTGATCCACCGTGAAAAGGTCGCTTTACTTCAAGTGAAAGACGACGGCACAGGATATTTCGCTACGCTCGGAGGGCGAGTTGAATGGGTTGGTCGGAAGTACGCTGTTCCAGATTTCTTAGGCTCTTTCGTAACCAAGAACTTCGTCGTGGCAAATGAAGAGGTGTACAATCAGTGGGCACAAACGCATGAGTCCAATCTTGGTGAAGGTGTGTGGACTTCGACAGCGACTCAAAAACATTTGACTTCTGTACAATGTCGAACAGCGTCAATCAGCTTTTATTATGAGGACGTTTTACTTTCTAAGTGCCTCGTAACGACACCCAAGGGCACAATCGAAGAATTCATAGAGACCGACGATCTGGGCAGAATCACTAAGATCACCCGGAAGCCCGAGAACTGGAAGGAACTCCTTCCCGATTATTAACACACGTTCACTATTGCCATATTTTTGCATGGACAGGCAGTGTATGTTTAGTTTCCGGCACGGTGGCGTTCCCCGTGGTCGGAGAATCGCACGGCCTTTAACGCATAAGCCCACGGAACCACAAAGAGAGTTGCAGGTGCTTCGTCAAAAATGCTTATCGTATTTATTCGATACATCTCCGTTTCATTAGTCCGTACACGGTGTGTGGCGTCCGCTTTGTCGCCGCGAGCTGGCTACTCCGGGAGAATCACGCAAGTACTTGATTAACAATGCGGGCAGGTTCTACACCAGTCAAGCGTTGATCGAGGCCTTGGAACTTGACCGTCAATTGCTCGTGATTGATGCCCAAGCAATGCAGAATCGTGGCGTTCAGATCGCGGATGTGGACGGGATCCTTGGCGACGTTGTAGCAATAGTCGTCCGTTTCACCGTGTTGAATTCCACCTTTGATTCCGCCACCGGCCATCCACATGCTGAAACAGC
The DNA here is from genome assembly GCA_963582955.1 of Planctomycetota bacterium. Lineage (GTDB taxonomy): Bacteria > Planctomycetota > Planctomycetia > Planctomycetales > Planctomycetaceae > CAUZVF01. The sequence goes on along the minus strand of CAUZVF010000478.1, from coordinate 1,442 downwards.
GGCCGTGATGGTCGCGGCCGTAATTGTCTTTGGTCAACTTCCCCTGAGCGTAAACGGTGCGGCCGAATTCTCCGCTCCAGACAATCAATGTCTCATCGAGCAAGCCGCGGGCTTTCAGGTCCTTGATCAATGCGGCGGAGGCCTGGTCGACGTCGGCGCATTGTCCGCGAATTTGATTCGGCAGGTTGCCGTGCTGGTCCCAGCCGCGGTGGAACAGTTGAATGAATCGGACGCCGCGTTCGGCCAACCGGCGAGCCAGCAAACAATTGGCGGCATAGGTTCCCGGAGTTCGCGACGCGGAACCGTACAATTCAAACGTGTGGTTTGATTCATCCGACAGGTCCATCAAGTCAGGCACCGACGTTTGCATGCGGAAAGCCATTTCATATTGGGCGATACGCGTGTGGATTTCTGGGTCTCCGAACTGTTGGGCTTTGATTAGGTTCAATTCTGCCAATCCATCAAGCATCGCGCGGCGGCTGGCTTTGTCGAGGCCGGGCGGATCGGACAGGAATAGCACCGGATCTTTTCCACTGCGGAAACGCACTCCTTGATGATTCGATGGCAAGAATCCGGCACTCCATAACCGCGAGAACAAAGGCTGGCCGCCGGGACGTCCGGTTCCTTGCGAAATCAAAACAATGTAGGCCGGCAGGTCGCGGTTCTCGCTGCCAAGACCGTAACTGAGCCACGAACCCATGCTGGGTTTGCCCAACTGCTGAGTTCCTGTGTTGATGAAAGTGATTGCCGGGTCGTGGTTGATGGCCTCGGTGTTGACCGAACGAATGATGGCGATGTCATCGGCAACCGAGCCGATGTGCGGCAGAGTTTCACTGAGCCACGCGCCGCACTCACCATGCTGCCTGAATTTGAAAATCGACGAGACGCAGGGGAAACTCTTCTGTTTGTGAGTCATCTCGGTCACGCGCTGGCCACGCCGAATCGAGTCGGGCAGTTCAGCACCGTGAAACTGCTTCAGCTTGGGTTTGTAGTCGAACAGGTCGATGTGCGACGGAGCTCCGGATTGGAACAGATAGATGACGCGCCGCGCTTTCGACGCGAAATGCGGCAATCCGTCCAAGCCGCCGATTTGATTTCGCTGAACCGTCGTTGTGTCAGCCAGCAGCTTCGGTTCGAGCAGCGATGCAAGAGCCGCCGCGCCGATACCGGTAGCCGTGCCGGTCAGAAAAGCACGTCGATTTTGAACTTCGAATATTGAACTTCCAACGTCCAACTTCGAACACAGTCTTTCTTCTTGATGCAAATGTGGAATAGCCATGATGTTCCCAGTTCGACGTTGGAAGTTCGACGTTGGAAGTTCGACGTTGGAAGTTCGACGTTGGAAGTTCGACGTTGGAAGTTCGACGTTCATCATTCCTTCGTCATCGTTTCGTCCATGTTCAAAATCACGTTGGCAACAGCGGTTAATGCAGCTAACTTGG
>CAUZVF010000477.1:0-5335 GCA_963582955.1 Planctomycetota bacterium | reverse complement strand
GGCGCGACGGTTGTGCCATTCTGACCTCGAAGCGCGGTGATCGTGTTCGTGGCGACAATCGCGACCAAAAATTCTTCCGCATTAATTCGCAATGTATCGCCCAATGACACGCCTAATGCAGCAGCGTTGGCAACGTTAAAGGTGACTTGATCACCCGGATTGCCGGTCCCGGGAATGCCCCCCACATCCGTCACACTCGAGATGGGCAACGGACCTGCAACAACATCCGCCGTCAAAGTGGAATTAGCGAGCGCTGGCGTAAAAGTGATTCCAAGCGCATCTAATTTCATTGCAATCTTGGCGGCGATCGCCGCACCAGTGTCCTGGGCCAGGATCTCGATGCTGTCATCGCCCAACGTGAACCCTTCTGCACCGCCTTGAACTTGAAGTCGTGGTGTGCCTTGAACGTCGAGTGTCGGTGCATCCAAGAAATTGATCCGTGCACCGTCGGTACCGACGGTCAAATCGCTATTCGCCGCGACGGACGCCGCGATCGCCGCACCAATGACATCGGCCGTGTCAGCGTTTGGCAGGTCTGTGACACCAAACCTGAAGTCAATCACACCCGTGATCGGCAGTGTCGTCAATGCCGAGTTAAAATCAACGAAGGCAACAGTGTCGGCTGTGACGATCACCTTGTCGTCGACCGCGCGCGCCGTGGCGCCGATCGACGCCGAGATGATGGCTGCCGCAATATCGCTGGCCACTTGCTGAGCCGTCCCGCCAGACGCCACGTCCGTAAACGTGATCACATTGGCGTTTGCCGTCGTATTGCTGCCATCGTCAAATTCGAACGTAACGGTCCCGCCGCTGCTGGCCGTCTCGATCGTGAACGTTGTATCGTCGCCTAAAGTATCGCCGTCAATCGCCTGAATCAGTAAAGATGTCTCAGCGGTTACTGTGTTGTCAAATTGGTAGATGTCCCCACCGACGATGAAAAAGTCGCCGTCCGAGAGCGTGTCGCCCGCGGATGGATCAACATCAAGCCGCGTGTCGATTCCCGTATCAAATTCGAAGATCGTCGAACTGCCGCCTGGACCGGGAGTCGTGACGGTGAAAGTCTGCCCGTCGGTAATGCGTGAAAACGTTAGCCCGGGTGCCGTCCCAAACACGGACGTCGCCGAAGTCAAGGAAATTGACGAGGTTGCATTGATGGCCGCCGCGACCGCCAAAGCCAAAGTCGCGGCATCCGTTGACGGGTCGAAACCAATCGCGACCCGGCCAGCCGATACCCGGTTATCCAACGTAATGTCATCAAACTCGAAGACGACGGCGTTTTCGCCGCCGCTCAGCACAATCGTCGTGGGATTCGTGGCCGTCGCCGTGATATCGGTGGTCTGATCCCCATCGATGACCGAAGCGACGACGAGCTGGCTGGCCAATGCATTACCGTTTATCACATCGACCAAATCTTGCGCCGTGGCAAGGGGCGCCACAGCAACTGTGATGGTCTTCCCACTGACATCGGTGACCGATGTGGTGGTGCTGTCCTGCACAACAATTGTGATCCCATTTTCCGAGGCTCCTTCGCCGACGGCCGTAAAGCCAACCGTCACGGCATTCGCCGAGTTGAATTCCTCGGATGCCGTTGCAAACGTGCCGTCATCAATCGTGAAAGAATCTCCGTCCGCGACGACCGACAAGTCAACAATCGTCATCACCTGCTGTCTCAGAACGGGCTGCGGCGTCACGGCAATGATCTGGGCACCAAGATCCAACGAAAATTCGACGATTTGGTCGTTGCCTTCATTAAACGCCAACCCGAGACCATCCCGAAGTGTGAAGAATCCCGTGCCGTCAAATGTAATCCGATAGTCATCGTCGGGCAGCGTCTCGGCGAAGCGCATGATCACTTCATAAGGCTGATCGCCAATACCGGTGAAGCCAGCGAAAACTCCAACATCATTGCCGTTCCCAAAAATTCCGTCGAAACCCGAACGGACAATCCGAATGCCTTGGAAGGGATTGCTGGCAGTCGGCAACGAACTCGCCAAAACCGACTGGCCGGCATTAAATCGATACAAAAACTCATTCGGAGACTGATTCAGCACCGTGGGAGACTCATTCGGCCCCAGTACTGTACGGACCTCGTCACCAACGTTGGGAATGACCTGCAGCAACCGCAAGTTGCTCAGCGGTGGCGGCGGTGGTGGTGGCGGCGGTCCTGGGGGGGTCGTTTCCGTGATATCCAGACGAAACATCTGAACGCCATCGGTCAGCCCTGTCACACTGACAAAGAAATCCGCGTTTGTCGGGATGACAAAACCCGTTACCGTTTCGAGTTGTCCAATGACGGCTGAGTTGGCGGTTGCCAAGACGGTGGTACCGTCAGTGCTCAACAGTTGGAATTCGAGGTCGCCTAACGCGGCCGAATTGAACAGCGTCTCGTCGCCAATAATGTCGTTTTGCGCCCCTTCCAGATACGTCGGCCCTTCCGGCGTCAGCGTGATGTCGATAGTCAGGCCCGCAGTGCCGGTGAAACGAAAGAAATCAATGTCCGAATTATCATCTATGCTGACAAAGTCCGCTTCGGGCGGGATGATTTCGGTCGCGGTAAGGTCCACCTCGGTTCCCACACCTGCTCCGACGGAAATTGTCGAAGTCTGGGCGACAACTCCCATAAATGTTGCCGTCTGAAACGTTTCGTTGCCACCACCTTTTTCGTTGAAGTCGCCATAACCACGTTGAATCGACAAGATGTCGTCGAACTGCGGACCGTCGAAAAGTTCCACCGCCTGAGCAAACGGTTCCATGAGCTTGGTACCGTCGTTTGGTTCGACATGGTCAATTCCAAGCCCATGACCAATCTCGTGAGACAGCGTATTTGAAAAACCGAACGCATTGTTCGGGTCCGTGAAAAATGCGGCGTCGTTGGTATCGATGACCATGTCACCGAAGTCGGGGAAGAAATTGAAAGCCAGGATCCCACTGGCACCATCAATTGAACGGCCGCTAAGCCGGATATCGGCACGCGTGCCCAAAATTCCATTGCTGCCCGCGTCGAACGCAGCTCCGTCATCATTCGATTCGAAAGTGAAATTTAAGCCAGAAACCTGGTTGTAGCGGGTGAACATGTCGTCAAATATCGAAAACCAAGGCCGCTGCGTCAGATCGGCACCGCCTGGACCAGCACCGAAGTTTGTGTCAAGAAACGCGATCATATTGCTTGCAGCGGCATTACCGGCCCCAAAAGAAGGGATGTTGGTGCCCTCGGAAACAAACCCCCACGTCAAATTCGTGGCGTCGCCCTGCGTCAGGCCCCCGCCATCTGTCGCCGTCGTACTCCAACGATTGGCATCGGTAAACTGATTAGTGTCGAATACGTTGCCATCGTCATCGGTCCGACGTGCGTTACTGATGGAATTCAACATGTCCATCACGGCTTGGGGATCTTCACCCTCGGTCAACAGATACCTGGCATGAAACTCGGGCAGACTGGCGTCCAGCATGACCCTCGGTTCCAAAAGCTCGACGGCGGTGCGCAACGCCCGATCCTCGGCATCCCGCCTGAGCGCACGGCCTCGTCTTCTGGCTTTGAAAAAACCTGTTTTGAGTGCAGCAAACCAACGCGACATTTGAGATTCTCCAGCAACGGATCATTCCACACGAAGTGGTCCGTCAACCCTGATCCAATGGTAGTAAAATGATAACGCGACGCTGGAGGGAAACGTCACGATCCCAGAGAGGGGAGGTCATCAATCAATCACAACAAACACAAAAGCACCCAAACTTGAAAGTCATCGATTTTTGAGGCAACGGGGCCATTCCAAATTGAATGCACACAGACTTTATCTTTCCGACGACGATTCGTCTCAACGCAGACGCTGCAAATATCCAAGATAAGCTGACCAACATATCAAGGTCTATCAAAAAATGGACAATTTCGCCGACAGCCTATTCACCAATTCTCGTTTGGACGAAAACTCGGAGTGTTCGCCAACCAAATTCACGCCGAATCATGCAAAAGTACTTGTGGCGCACGCGCGCACGCCGCGACATGATACGTCAGGAAACTTAACGTCCGGCACCAACAGCGATACACATCCAAAACACGTTTTTCTGGGATATTATGAGAATTCTGCGTATTCCGCTGAAACATCAACAGAGTGCCGAGGTTTACAATTTCGATCTGGCATTCACTGACGAGAGTTGGCGATTGCGATCTACTACGGTAAGAGTCAATCCTCTCAAGACCTATCGACTTAGTCTAACCTGAAACTCAAACACCTCTTACGCTTATTTGTTCCGTTTGATCCACCTGGCGGCATAGAGATTCTGTCGGAATTCCACTTCGCGGAGAAGCCGGGCGAAGCGCGGGATCTGGCAAATGAGTTCTAATATCATGCCAAATACTATGCAATCGACGCAACCAAGGCGGTGGAAAGATGTTGTAGAATTCAACGTGACAATCACAACCGCACTTTCATTCGAAATGCTTTACATTCTTTCCATTTTGTTAACTCTACTTATCTTTGTTTATTTGCCTTCATTGCGAACATTGCGGTGATCAGTTTGAATAACACACTGCGTCATCACCTCAGCCAGCGCCGCGAGACGTTTATCGATCCGTTGGCGTGAAAGCTTGGCATTGATCTTGTCGCTCAGCGCGTGGCACATTTCCAGAAAGCAGTCGACGGCGCGGTCTTCACTCAACTCGTGAGCGGAAAAGTCCTTCAGCGCCTCTTGTCGCAGCAATGTCACATCGTCCAGCAGTTTCTGCAAGCGGTCGATTTCCTCATCAGATGGCTGGTTGCTGTCGTCGAGTCCCAGTTGTTGCCGTTCGATCTCTAGTAGGGAATGTACGTAACGATCCAGCCGGTGTTCATTTGCCTTTATGTTCCGCTCCCGCATCCAGCGATAAATCAAATACGACGCGATCAGCATCGAGACGATAAACGACCGCAGCCCCTCGGTCGACTCGACAAAATCCGTGTTGAGGAGCGGTTTTAGTTGCGGGTCGTAAACATTTTGTGCTCCGGGATGCAGAGGGAATTCCAACTTATCCAATGCAAAGCTGTCGGAATCAATGAACAGTTCCGCCAGTCCGTGTTCCTTCAGAAAAGCCTCGTTCATCAACAAACCAGTCACCTCTTCGACCATCGCGTCTGATGCGTCACTTCGAGTCAGAAACTGTGCTCGAATGGCGACGGTTTCGATATCGGACGGCGGTTCGACCGGCGGCTGCGACTGAAATAATCCCGCTGGTATCTTGAACGGAGTCAACGAAATGTGCTTTGTCGCCAGTGCTTCGGCGAATGGAATGCTGACAATGTCGCATTTTCCCGTTGCAAAAAGCTCTTCCAGGATCGGTGCTTTCAAACCGGTCGTGATGAAA
>CAUZVF010000476.1:0-5337 GCA_963582955.1 Planctomycetota bacterium | reverse complement strand
TGTTCAACGTCGCGAACAACATCCGCTGGCTGGGATCGGGTCCACGCTGCGGCTTTTACGAAGTCAAGATCCCCGATCTACAACCCGGCAGCTCGATCATGCCCGGCAAAATCAATCCCGTCATGTGCGAGAGCATGATGCAAGTCGCCGCCCGCGTGATGGGCAACGACCAAACCATCACGATGTGCGGGGCAACGGGCGGTCAATTCCAATTGAACATCATGATGCCCGTCATGGGTCAAACCACTCTTGAGAGCATCATGTTGCTCACAAACGCCACCAACGCATTCGTCAGTTTCTGCATGGACGGCATGGAAGCCAACGTAGAGGCGTGCGAATCGGCCGTCGAAAAGAGCCTCTCGATGTGTACCAGCCTGAATCCACTAATCGGCTACGAAAAGGCGGCTCAGATTGCCAAAGAGGCTTTCAAGACCGGCAAGACGATCCGCGAGTTGTGTTTGGACAAACAGATTCTCCCCGAAGACCAACTAAACGCGGCCCTCGATCCATTCAGCATGACCGAGCCGAAAGCGTGAGGCTAATGCCACTCACATTGTGCGATTCCGGGAGCCTCACCCTCCCAAAGTGAGTGCCATTGGGCATCAGGCCGAGTTGAGTATCGAAAGAGCGTCTATTTGTCTTGTTGTAGTTTTTCCTTCAAACCTCGCAACGTCTGCTGGAACATCACGTTTTCAGGATCGCATTTAAGCGATTTTTCAACTAATTCGGCGGCTTTTCCCCAATTCTCTGTGGCCATTGCTTCCGTAGCTTGGCGAAAGAATTCGGCACCTTTTCTGGGGTTCTGATCGTCGCCGTTTCGATTCATCGCACGATCTCAATTATCTTGTCGTTCAATCGCCCGGCATCGGTTCGATCGTGACGCCCAAGGGAAAACGTACGGTGTTCTCGGCGTGGAAGTCGGGGCCAAAACCGCGGATTTGGTCACGCTTTAACTCGGCGACTTCCAAAGCTCCCGACCAAACAACGGCCTGTCCGGCGTAGTGGACGTTGTTTGTCAACTCGACGGCTTTGGTCTTGGGGTGTCCGCACACGCGTTGGAGGACTTCGATGACGTACGGGAATGTGTGCAACTCGTCATTGTGGACGATGACGGCGTATGGCGGTTGTTTCTTCGTACGTGTTTTGTTCTTGGTTTTCTGATCGCGTTTGGTCACAACGATCGGTTCTTCAACGATCGTTGTGTTGTCATCAAATCCGTCAGCCATTCTGAGATCCTCGGTCTCGCAGAATTCAGAAATGCAAAAAGCCCAAAGAATTAAAGCGTCAACGAATGCGCGCCGTCAAGACAAGTGCTAATTCGTTGGCACCTTGGTCGTGGGGTCTTTTGAAAGTGAGCGGAATGGCGCTCACAGGTGCAAAACAATGAAAAGACCCCACTACCGATACCTTAATTGGTTGGTTCATAGCCGAGATTTGGTGAGAGCCAGCGTTCGACTTCCTCCAGACTCATGCCGGTGCGCTGGGCGTAGCTTTCGGCTTGGTCCTTCGAAATGCGGTCAACCGAGAAGTACCGCGCTTCGGGATGGGCGAAATACATGCCGCTGACGGATGCGGCGGGCAGCATGGCGAAACTTTCGGTCAACGTGATTCCAGTATTCTCCTCGGCCTGCAAGAGATCGAACAGTGTTCTCTTTCGAGTGTGATCGGGACATGCCGGATAACCGAACGCTGGGCGGATTCCGCGGTACTTTTCGGCGATCAGCTCGTCGCTCGAAAGACATTCGGATTCGCCGAATCCCCATTCACTGCGAGCTCTGCGGTGCAGGTATTCGGCAAACGCTTCGGCCAAGCGGTCGGCCAACGCCTTGGTCATGATTGACTGATAGTCGTCGTGGTCTTCCTCGAATTGTTGGGTTAGTTCGGTGGCTCCGATGCCGGTTGTGACAGCGAAAGCTCCGACGAAATCAGTCCGGCCGCTGTCGACGGGAGCGACGTAATCGGACAGGCAGCGAAAATCGTTTTGTCCTTTGCGTTCCCATTGCTGTCGCAGCATTGGGAATGTCGCCAACACGTCGTTTCGGTTCTCGTTGGCGTAGAGTACGATGTCGTCGCCGTCGGAGTTCGCGGGCCAGAAGCCATGGACTCCGCGCGCCGTCAGCAACTTCTCGGCGATGATGCGATCCAGCAACCGGCGGGCATCGTTGAACAACCGCGTGGCTTCTTCACCGACATGTTTGTCGGAAAGGATTTGGGGATACTTGCCGCGCAGTTCCCACGCTTGGAAAAACGGCGACCAGTCGATGAACGGCACCAATTCCTCCAACGGCAACTCATCAAGCTGTCGCGTGCCGATAAACGACGGCCGATCGATCCGTACGGCTTGCCAATCGGTCGAAAATCGTTTTTCGCGGGTTTCCGCGTAACTGACCAGTTTCTTTTGCTGCCGCTGAGCGAATTGGCGGCGGTCGCGTTCTTGGTCTTGTCTTACTTTGACGATGAATTCGTCGCGTTTGTCGTCGTCCAATAAATTTTCGACTGCCGGCACTGACAACGATGCGTCGACAACGTGACAGACGACTTCGTCATAATGCGGAGCAATCTTCACCGCCGTGTGTTTGGCGCTGGTCGTGGCTCCGCCGATCAGCAACGGCATCGTGAATCCCTGCCGCTTCATTTCTTTCGCGGCGTAAGTCATTTCGTCGAGAGACGGCGTGATCAGACCGCTCAGTCCGATCATGTCCGCGTTCTTGTCGATCGCTGTTTGCAGGATTGTCTCGGCCGGCACCATCACGCCCAGGTCGATGACTTCGAAGTTATTGCAACGCAGGACGACGCCGACAATGTTCTTGCCGATATCGTGAACGTCGCCTTTGACGGTCGCCATCACAATCGTGCCGCGCGTGGTGACGCCGCCGGCATCTTCCTTTTCGGCTTCCATGAAGGGCGTCAAGTAGGCGACGGCCTTCTTCATCACGCGGGCCGATTTGACGACTTGAGGCAGGAACATTTTGCCGGCGCCGAATAGCTGGCCGACGACACTCATGCCACTCATCAGCGGTCCTTGAATTACGTTTAGCGGCCGGCCGTATTTTTGCCGTGCCTCTTCGGTGTCTTTATCGATGTGCGTGGTGACGCCTTTCAGCAGAGCATGTTTCAAGCGTTCTTCGACGGATCCCTCGCGCCACGCCTCGGCTTTGGCAGCAGCAGCGGCGGCGGCACCGTTGCCATTGCTCTTCGATTGGAATTGTTCAGCGAATTCGATCAGCCGCTCGGTCGCGTCGTCCCGGCGGTTCAGCAGTACGTCTTCGACGTGTTCGAGCAAGCCCTTGTCGATTTCTTCGTAGACTTCCAACTGACTGGCGTTGACGATGCCCATGTCCAAGCCGGCTTTGATGGCGTGATACAAGAATGCGGCGTTGATGGCTTCACGAACGGTGTTGTTACCGCGAAACGAAAACGAGACATTGCTGACACCGCCGGATGTCTTCGCGCCCGGGCATTCCTGTTTGATCCGACGTACGGCTTCGATGAATTCGACGGCATAATTGGCATGTTCTTCCATGCCCGTACCGACAGTCAAAATGTTGGGATCGAAGATAATGTCTTCGGGCGGAAATCCGACCTCTTCGGTCAGCAGCCGATAGGCGCGTTTACAGATTTCGACTTTTCGATCGGCGTCGGTGGCCTGTCCTTGTTCGTCAAAGGCCATCACGACGACTGCCGCACCGTATCGTCTGATTTTACGGGCGTACTCCAAGAAGGGCTCTTCGCCTTCTTTCATACTGATCGAGTTGACGACGCCTTTGCCCTGAATACACTTCAAGCCGGCTTCGATGACCGACCACTTCGAGCTGTCGACCATGATGGGAACAGAAATGTCGCCGTCATCCGACATCAGCCACAGCAGCTTCTGCATGCAGGCTTCGCTGTCCAACAGGCCTTCGTCCATATTGACGTCGATCATGTTGGCGCCGTCGACGACTTGTTGCCGCGCGACGTCCAAAGCTTCCTCGTATTTTTCTTCCTTGATCAGGCGGGCGAATTTGCGAGAGCCCGTCACGTTTGTCCGTTCGCCGATCATCATGAAGTTGGAATCGGGACGCAGTTCGACTCGATCGAGTCCGCTGTAGGCCGAGTGTCGCGTTCGCAGCGGAATCGTTCGCGGTTCCAGCCCTCGAATCGCTGCGTCAATCGTTCGAATGTAATCGGGAGTCGTCCCGCAACACCCGCCGACGATGTTAACCCATCCGTTTTCGGCGAATTCTTTCAAGTGCCCGGCGACTTCCGTCGGGTTCGAGTCAAAACCGCCCATTCCGTCGGGCATGCCGGCGTTGGGATAACAACTGACGTAACAATCCGCCAACCGCGACAGGGCGTCGATATAGGGACGGATCTGTTTTGGTCCGACCGCACAATTCAGTCCAACACTGAGCATCGGGAAGTGCGCGACCGATTCGTAAAATCCTTCAACCGTTTGCGCGGTCAGCGAGCGTCCCGTATCGAAGATCGTACCCGACACCATCACGGGCAACTCGACCGCGCGTTCATCAAACACGTTTCTGATGGCAAACAGACAGGCCTTCATCGTCAAGGTGTCGAACGAGGTCTCTGGCAGCAAGATGTCAACGCCACCATCGATCAGTCCTCGGATTTGCTCGCAGTACGAGGCGACCATGTCGTCGAACGTGACAGGTCGTTCGCCAGGCGCGTCCGGATTCATCGACAGCATAACTTTCGTGGGACCGATGCTGCCGGCAACAAAACGTGGTTTGTCGGGTTCTCGTTCCGTGAAATCGGCAGCGGCCTGTTTGGCCAACTCGGCGGCGGCTTTGTTGAGTTCGTACGTGACTTGCACGAGTTCGAACTCATCCAATGCAATGGCATTCGCATTAAACGTGTTGGTCTCGATGATGTCCGATCCGGCCTCCAAATACTCGCGGTGGCATTCCTCGACCATCTGCGGCTGTGTCAAGCACAGAATGTCGTTCGCGTTTTTCAAGTCTTTGGAATGATCGGCGAACCGCTCGCCCCGATAATCGGCTTCGGTGGGCTTGCGGCCCATGATGAGCGAACCCATCGCGCCGTCGAGCAGCAGAATCCGCTCGGCGAGTAGAGAATGCAGCGTGTCGTGTGCTGTCGAGACTGTCACGGTTGCCATGTGGAGAAATCAAATTATCGTTGTGAAGTTTCGTTTAACCGCGAGCCAGCGGCGACCGCGTTGCTCACACGCTCGAACTGACGCGCTCGCCGCTGGCTCGCGGTTAAACTACTGGTTGGTTATTCGCGCCGTTACGCACAATCGGCTTGGCAAGGTTCCATTCCAAGCGATTTTAGGATCCGCTCGCAAGCCTTTGAACGATTCAGCGCGTAGAAGTG
>CAUZVF010000475.1:0-5338 GCA_963582955.1 Planctomycetota bacterium | reverse complement strand
TGGTTGTTTAATGCTTAACCGTTGCTGCGTTAATACCTTATAGCCGTTTCACGGTTTGTTTTGCTGGAGGTTTGGCATTGAAGCAGATCAGGCGATTACATCCGGTTCGGAAGAAGCACCGCCGGGCCGGTGTGTCGACGCTCGACTATATTTTGATTCTGTGCATTTTACTCCCAATGGTTGCATTCATAGTGCCCACGGGACGACGAATGATTGCGTTGACTTTTGAGATGATCTGCGTATTTGTTTCGTGGCCGTTCATGTGACGTGTCGCCAAAGTTCGCGGGCATGTAAGAAAAAAGTTGAGAGAGCACTTGTCATGAAGAGCACTTCATTTCGGTCGTTGTTGAAGAGGGTCCACGGCGACCAACGTGGGGCGGTCAGTCTCGAGACGATCCTGATTATCGGGGCCATCTCGTTGCCGATCCTGATCTTCCTGATCAAGTTCGGCTGGCCGCGAATCAAGGACTTCTTCGAACAGGGTATGGACGATCTGGAAGAAGGCAGCCAGAACGCGGCTCAAGGAGGTTAAGCTCTAGCGCACGCAAAGCGTGATTGTTTTGAACGGTTAATCGGACTTTCGGCGTCAATCGGCGCTTTCGGCGCTCAGAATGAACAACCCTTGGTTGCGCACATGGTTGCCGTCATCGTCCTGCTGTGTTTGTTGATAGTCGCCACGATCACTGATGTGGCGCGGCATACGATTTACAATTGGAACACATACTCTGGCATCATCGCTGGGTTTGTATTGAACGCATGCGGGCTGGGACTTATCGGAACGGGATGGGAAGCGTTGCAAGAAAGCCTGTTCGGTTTTCTGGCCCTCGGCTTCATTATGTTGTTCTGTTTTGTTTGGTTCGATGTGGGAGGTGGTGACGTCAAGCTGATCGCCATGACTGGTGCCTTTCTGGGTTTCGAGCACCAAGGACAGTACCTCGGAATCGAAGCCATGCTTTGGACTTTCGTGTTGGGCGCGATCGTGGGATCGGCCATCCTGATCTGGCAAATTGGATTTCTGACAATCATCTCCAAGACATTTCGCCACTTAATCTTGATGCTGCGGGCCAAGAGTTGGGTTTCATTGGAACAGGAAGAACGGGAACCTCTGAAACGAGGCTTGTTTTTGGCGCCGTCAAGTTTGGCAGCTGTGGTCATCGTTTTGAAAGACCAATTGTTCTAGGGACGCACACGTGCATCGAGCCATCTTGGAAGCATGCATTCCATTGTTCATCGCCTTGGCGATCGGCTTCGTTCTGTTATGGTGCGTTGCCAAGGTCAGCCGCGCGCGGATCGATCTCGGCAAACTCCGCTGCCTGCATCGCTGTCAGCACGGGGGTGTGCAAAGTCTGAGTCTGGTGCTGACATTGCCGCTATTCATCATGATCGTGATGTTCATCATTCAGGTCAGCCAATTGATGATCGGTTTGATTGTCGTGAATTATTCGGCGTTTGCCACGGCACGCTCGGCTTCGGTTTGGGTTCCCGCAGGTACGTCTGAGCAAGACGAGAACATGATGCCCGAGCCAATTTGGAATGAGGACTATCCTGACAAGACGCTAGCCAGGCAGCCTATCCAGGGCACATCCATAGAGATCCGTCAGGCTAAGGCCGAACTTTCGATGAAGTATCGACGCATCTTCTCAGCCGCTGTTTTGAGTTGCGCACCGATTTCTCCATCAAGAGATCTTGGATTCGCATCCCAGGACCAAGACCTCGTTGACAGTGCTCAGCGATTCTACCAGGCACTCGATGCCGGCTATGACACCAATCGCCGCATTCCGATTCGAATCGCGAACAAGATTCGATATAGCGCGAATAACACTTGGGTCCGACTTCGGTTTTTGGAATGGGACACGGATCGCGAGCGATATCCAACTTACAACCCGCTTGATCCGATGGACACCGACCGTGATGGATTCATTGATACATACGGTTTCCAACGAGATGAATCAGATTGGCAAAACGCGATTGAAGTAACCGTGTTTCATGATTTCGCATTATTGCCGGGACCGGGACGATTCCTGGCAAAGTATATTGTCCGCGCGGATGGGCAAACAGACCGCACGGCCGAGCGCATTGATACGTCGGGGGCTCCAAACGGACGTCCGCTCTACACGACGTTGCTGACCGCAACTGCGACGATGACCAATGAGGGTATTAAGTCGGTATTGCCTTATGAACAAACACGTGATTGATCGTTTACGGCGGCTGATGCGAATCGCGACCGGCGGGCTGCGCCGAGTGCATGGCGATCAGCGAGGAACGATCAGCATCTTTACGGTGTTTGCACTGCTGATGTTCACGATGATCCTGATCATGATCGTCAACATTGGACGCCATGTTGACGACAAGGTGAAGATGCAGAATGCGGCCGATGCCGCGACGTATTCCGGCGGCGTCGTACTGGCCCGCGGAATGAATGGGGTCGCATTCACGAACCATTTGCTGTGCGACGTGTTCGCGATCACGGCCTATCTGCGTGAAGGCCGCGACCGAAATGCCGAGCAGATGATTCCGGAAATTCTCCAAGCATGGAACGAAGCCGGCGAGATTTTTTCGACTGCTCAGTTTGAGAAATTCCGCCGATTAGGTCCGGCAATCATCGACAAGGTTCCCAAAGAGCAAGAAGCTGTGACCGCATTTGGCGAGATGACGGCGGCATCGTCTGAATTCGCCTTACCGGTGTTCGAACACATACTCGGTCCGCCTTCACAGACACCAGATCTCGACGAAGATGGATCGGGTGACGGTCCGTTGAATCCGGGTGAGGACGATTCCGGTCTCTCGGAAGGCGACGATCAATTCGCGGGAGGACAAAGCGGCCATTTGATTCCCGAGTTTCAGCGGGCGATGGTCCGAATGATTCCCGAGATGGCGCAAGAGGTGACTCGTGAGATCGCCCGGCGCCACGGAATGCCACGCGGCGAGGAAACCGGTTCGCAGGGTTATTTGTCTCAGACGTCGCGGGGAGAACAGTCCGGCGCATTGTGGCGGACAACGGTCGAAACAGTGGGCTATTCTAACGAAGACGATCCGTTGCGACGTACGCTCCCCGTGATCGATCCCGACCCGAACGAAGGTGATCTGTATGTACCCTCGATCGAGGAATATCGCGATGAATCACGGAACCGCCGCAGAATCTTGGCGCGGGCCTATTTACAAGGATGGAACAACCAAAAATTGAGTCTGTTTCGTGCTGAGGCAAAAATGTCGCAGTTTTTTAATCTTTGGGTGACGGCTACATGTGCTCAATTGAATCGACTACTTGAGGAGGAATATCGCGATACCAACCTGCCAATGATGCTGCGGCGGACTGACGACAATCGAAATGTAGAGCGGATTATTTCCGACGCCGAAACTGTTATCGGACAAGATGGCCGCCGTGTTCGCATGGATAGACGGACCGATCGGGGCTTTGAATTCGTAAATAATCGAGTGCGCAGTAGTTTTTCGACTGTTGACGATTACATCGAACGCGACTTCAATTTTGTGGGGGTCGTCAGCCGCCGCCAGTTGGCTGAAATGGGACCAGGTTTATTCAAGAATCCGATTGAACAGCGAAGTGATGCGCACACATTTGCACAGGTTTCGATCTTCATTCCTCGCCCACGATACTATCTTTGGTACGTCGGACGCGGTCAATCAGGCCAAGCGGGTGCGGAGAGTTTTGACTTAGGAGGAACTTTTGGTTTTGACAGTGAGTTGAATACTCCTGCGCGTCCGGGACAGTCGGGCATTCCCAATCCGGGGCAACCACCCGCGGAAGAGGACCAACGGTGGATACATGAAAACTGGCCGGCAAATTGGGATCTGTTCAATCAGAATTGGACGGTGAAACTGGTCCCCGCGACGGCTCAGAACATGCTGGATATTTTGCAGCGCCATCCGGCTGGCGAATCAACCGATTTGATCCGCCCGTATTTCCGACAGGTCACGGGACGTGATTTGAAGTCGTTAAATAATCATTAGCGAATCGTAATCCATGCAACGACGTCTACGCTGTCGAAATCGAATCAACCATATGTCATGCCAACGGCGGCGTGGTCTTGCACCGTTGGAACTCGTGCTCAGTCTGCCGATCATGCTGTTCGTGATGGGCTTGATGATAATCTTCGGAACATCGACCGCCTGGAAAGTTCGTACGCACGCGAACTCGCGGCAAGCGGTTTGGCGAACGTTTACGCCACGTAGCGGTCAGGACGATCCGGTTCCTAGTGGCTGGCCAGAATCCGCTGAAATGTCGGTGCGCGAGTCGCAGTATTCGGTTTTCGATACCGATTCATTTGCAGATTTCGAAGTCATTCGTGGACCGTTCGTTACGGACCCTGAAACGGGGCATAATTTGGACGTTCTCGAACAAACAATGGACCCCGTCGCCGGGACGACGGAAGGCGTTGCGCACATCGAGCGAGGGTTTCCCGTTCTCGGAGCATTGCCGCCGGAAGGGATCAGTTTTACGCGCGTTCACACGGCGTTCGACGACCGATGGCAGTTTTGGAATATGGGAATGCGTTCGAATCGCACGAGGCGCGTGCGGTTCATGTACCGTCCCGATTTACAGGCACGTAATCCCGCCGAGACGAATCGGTATGTCACGGCAGCGTTAGCGATCGTTCAGAATCCGAACCGCCAAGCCTTGACCGTCTTGGACCGGGACGACGAACTCGCGGCGTTCAATAACGGTTACATCGATTTTCATCCACGGATCCCGCAGAGACGTGATTGCACCGACAACCCCGAAGATTTGCGACGGATGGTTGAAAGGCGATTGCAGGATATTTCACCGGGCGTTCCGCAACGACTGACACGGGAATTTCTGAGAATGTATCAATCACAATTGTCGACCCTTGAGAGCCAATTGAACGATCCCCAAACACCACCCGGGCAGCGAGTCGGGCTTCAGAGCCAGATTTCGGGGCTTGAGACCAAGATCGAGCAACTGGAACAGTTTCAGTCGACGCTACCGTGACGGGAGTTGGTCGGCTTATGCGAGGCGAGGAACAAACTAAAACGTCGAATACTGATTTCTCTCGCATCGCCAAGAAGATTTCCGGTCGGACGACCGACTTGTTGGCAATCTCGATTGTGGCCATCGGTTTGATAACTGTTGGCCGGCAGCTTGTGATCTGGTGGCACGCCGATCCCGGCGTGTCCGAGAATCCTGATCAAGTCGCGAAGTCTCTGCTCGACGATGCGACGGCCTTGGATATTGGTGTGTCGTTCGCTGCGATGGAGTTCGGCGACAAGACCTACGCCGTACAGCGAGAATTGATCGAGGGCGACGATCAGGATGCCCGATCTCGGCTGCGAGCCCAGTGCCGCGAAATCTTGCAAGAAC
>CAUZVF010000474.1:0-5338 GCA_963582955.1 Planctomycetota bacterium | reverse complement strand
TGCGATGACTCACATCATGCTCCGCCGTCTGACCCGAACTTCAAAACCCCAGCACCCAAACGAACATCTCCTCGCCCATGCTGCGTGACTTACCAGATGCCCTCTAAGCTCTTTCGGACGATTTCGCGAGTCGCAGGTCTCGCTATTTCTTTGGCTTTGCTCGGACCAGCATTAACTCGATCGGCTGTGGAAGTTCGACAGCTAAAATGAGCATGTCGTTGTCTTCAAAGTGCCTCATCCACGTCCGTCGCAGTCGGGAGCAAACCTCGCAGAAACGCTCGAATCGTGTGGTCATGGCGCATGAGCAGCCGTATACAATCCCGATCCGGTTCTTCAGCATCGTTTTCATTCAAGTTCATCGAGTCTCCATAGCAACACTGTCGCTCGCGGCCTTTCCTGTCTTCCCAAATTGAAAAGAATTTAAGACGCCATCTAAACCGGCTCGCCAGCGCGCTCCGCAATTCAAGTCAATTGCTTGCCCGAAAGCATCAAGCCGACCCCACTTAGCACGACAGAATGTCTTCCGCCGGCCTTGACCGCTTTCCTATGTTGGTCCGACAGGCCGCTGAAGTATTGAATATGCGAAAACTACGGAGATAAGGCACGCCGACGCACGCTGCATCTGAGTCCATCTATAAAGAACCAGACCCAGCGTTTCGTACCGAATTGCAAGATTCCGGTTTTTCCAAATTACGTAAGCTTCCAAAAGTACAATTCGGAGTGAGAGTTCATCGACCGGTGAGAATGTCGATCGCGATTCTCGAAGTGCTTCGGGTTGACAAGATCCGTCTCAAATCGAACATACGCCTTCTCATTTCTTAAAGGCCGTAATTTCCGTCTCAGCCAATGCCCTCAGTAGATACCACGACTACCGAATTTCGATGTAAATCCGAGCAGCAATCGGATCTGCCGGTGCGTTTGCGTCTGTTGTGCATCGGTAGCGATGAACCATCCTGGGTCAATCTTTCATTACAACTTGATGCCGAAGGCTGTTCGCAACCTCACATTCGTTGGGTCTCGACAACGAACGAAGCGCTTTCGTTGTTGCGTAAAGAAAGTTTCGACTGCATTGTGATTTGCGAATCGCAATTGAGTGGTGGCGATCAGCGATCCACCGGTGCCGTGACAGTTTTTCTGGCGATTCGCGCGACCGGATGCGACGACCCCGCCGTATTGATGAAGGCCACAATCACCGATACTCAGTGGTCGGAATTGAGCGATGGCGATTGCGAAATTCTCGTCACCGAGAATCTCTGGGAATCGTCGGCGCTCGGATCGATGATCAAGCGCGCGATCTCTCGCGCCGAACTCACCCGAGAAAACCACCGCATGGCATTGTCAACGCATCGCCGCACGGTTCGCGAGCGTGACGAGGCCGAGCACCTGCTTGACGAGCAGCGGCAGATTATTGAAGAACTGGCGCGGCTGACGGCGGATTCCGCGCGAGACGGTCTCGCGAAATCTTCTCGGCTGAGTTCGCTGCCCAAAGAAGTTCAGAACTATTACCACGAATTGCTGCGGACTTATGTCATCATGGGATCGGGCCGACTGGGCACGGAAATCGGCCAGTTGGCCGAGTTGCTGATGACGGCCGAGCTGAGTCCGCGCGAAGCATTGGAATTGCATGTCGAACGAGTTGAAAGTTTAGTCAGCGGCCTCGGCAACCGCAGCACGCGTCACGTCATGGCCCGCGCCGACCTGTTGGCTCTCGAATTGGTCATCCATCTCGGCGAATGCTATCAAAGACAACTGCTGGCCGATCAACGACGACTGAATGACGACCACCAGCGATTAATTGACGTGGGACTGGACCTGACCGAAATGTGAGCTGTTTGGGGATCGGACAATTGACCCGGAATATCCCAACGACCGTCATACTCCGAATACCAAGGCCTTGGCTATTCGGAGAATCACTTAATTCCACGATTGACGGCGCGAACGGCGACATTGATGCATCAACGAAACACTTGATGTCGATTTCTTGACGCCAGTTGACATCGAATCAGTCAATTCGATTCAAAAATGCCGAACATGCGGTTTCGCTCGACAATGCCCCACTCTTCGGCAAGATACCAGCCGGGATGCAGATCCATGTAGAGGTTGGCGGTGTCATTCGTGACACTCACGGTCCCGCTGACAAGCGGTTGGAGTATCATCAAAGGCGCCATCAGGATGTTGTCGTCGGATTCGTATGAGTCATCAGAACTCGACAGGATGTTGAACGGATCAAGATTGATGCCAAAGAGTTCTTGAGCTTGGACTTCTTGAGAACCACACAGCAAAATCGCGCCGCAAACAATCGAGGCTACCATTAGTCGTTTCATCAATGTTCTCCCATCAAGATTACTACAGCGAGATTTGTCAGAATCACAGAAGATCGGTGCAACTTGCGTTCCACTCAAGTTCATTGAGTGTTCTGTCAAGTACTCGACGCGAGCCGGACCGGGCGGACGCCGAATGTCTCGACAAGTATAGCACACAGTGAAGCAGGGCGGCCGTGTGCCCGCTCATCACGCAGGGGAGTAGCGCGTCTTCGTAGAAGGCGTGTGCCGCATGCACCGGAAACTGCTCTGGCGCGTGCTGCCGGGATTGCGCGTTGCTTACGGGATTGATTGCCGGTCTTGCGGATTCCGCAATTGAGTACCACAGCTTGGTACTCGGCCTTACTTGTGCGTCTGGTGATTGCACGTGAACCGCCGGTTGCGATACGCTGTTGCGGTGGTGAGACGTTGCGACGCAAACAGAGCGACGTTTTCTAAGTCGCCTGAAGCCGACACGATCTACGGTATTATCAAGAATTGCAATTGCGCATTTATGATCATCTATGATTGGGTAGCGATCTCAACGATGACTGCCATTGAGCCTTCAAAAGAACTTCTGAATAAGTGGCGGGCCGGGGACGAAAATGCGGCGACGGAGTTGCATGACCGTTTCGCCGAACGCATTTATCGGCTGGCTGAGAAACAAATCAACAACAAATTCAAACGCAGGTTTGATGCGGACGATGTTGTTCAGTCGGTATTACGCACGTTCTTCAGGCGAACTGAAGAAGGGCAGTATCCCGTCGATGATTCCGTTTGGCTCTGGCGGCTGCTGGTTAAGATGACCATGAACAAAATCCGTAAATATGCCGAACGTGAAGAGGCTGCGAAACGAAATATCAACAACGAGACCTACCCAGACGCCGACAGCGTCCCGCCCAATTGGCTGGCACGTGAACCGTCGGTGAACGAGGCGACCGTTCTAGTCGACGAGCTTGCAAGTCTGGTGAAAGATCTCAATTCGAGCGAAGCGGAGATTATTGGACTTTGCCTCCAAGGACGTTCGACCACGGAAATCGCTGCTGCCATCGGCTGTAGCCGCTGGACCGTCCGCAGAAACCTGGATCGAATTGGGAATCGAGTCCGGAAACAAATCGAGGAAAATCCCGAAATCTGATCGGAATTTCTGCACCCGGCGCGCTCCGTTTACGGCTTGGCATGTTGCAGAGCTGTTTTTCGTAGGGCGATCGCGGCTCGAACCGATTTACGGAAAATGCGATCAACGGGGTCGTTGCTTTCCGTTGTCGAATTAGCGCCTTGCTTGCCGCCTTTCGTCATCAGTTGTTGAAGTTTCGCAAACAGCCACGGAATCGGGGCTGTCGGCTTGTTGGGATCTTTAGGAGCCCGGATGAACGACGACGCCAAGACGGTGCAGAATGTCATCGCCAGAATCCAACTAATGCCAAGCGTTACCGATAACGTCACCGGCAGACTATAGATGTATTCCTGCATGCTCCCTTCCAGCGCGAAGAGCATTGGGAAATGCGCCGTTTCCGCAGCCACGGTTCCCATTGACCAAAAACAGATTCAGACATGATTCGAATTTCCATTGGAGGTATGTGCGTGTTTTCATATTGTCCGAAACCTGTGAGTTGGCTTTACGATGGGCCTCCGAGCGTTGTCATGACTCACGTTTTTGAACGCCGCCATCGGGGCTTGCCCCGTGGTGACCTAATTCGTTAGTTCGCATGTGTTTCTAGCCTTCAATCACGGCTTCACTGGGGCGAGCCCAGCGGTGGCCAACATCACCACAACGTGGGCAATGACAAGGCCTCCGAGCCCGTCGATTCAAAAGAATCCCTCGGCCTCGACAGCCTCGGAGGGCCATCGTACGAATTTCAAGACACGTTTCGGGACTGATTCCGGCGCGGCAGCAACAGCCAGACTTCGTTAATCCTCAAAAGTCTTGCACACAATAGATACACAAATATCGCAGCCAGAAAAGGAACAACAACCGGTAACAATCGGCTGGCAATCGTGACACTTGACGTGGTTGTCAGTTTAAGAGACCAGTAGACGGTGATCCCCATCAATGATGATGCGGCGAATACTCGAATTAGCGTTCGCCGCAGTTCGCTCCAACTCAGACTCCCGATGTGTTTCTGAAAGACCCACGTGACGGCACAAACTTGAATCATCGCACACAGCGCCGTACTTAGTGCAAGGCCCCGGCCGCCCAGCGGCCAAATCAGAGTGAGATTCAGTGCCAGATTTAATCCGACAGTCATCATGCCGATTCTCACGGGCGTTTTCGTGTCGCCGATTGCGTAATAACCACGATGAATGATCAACAGCCCGCAATAGGCCCAAACAGCGATACCATACGCGACAATCATCTCGGCGGTTTGCCGTGCGTCTTGCTCGTCAAATTCGCCGTATTGAAACAGCAACGAAGTGAGTGGTTTTGCGAGAAGGATCAGACCCACGGTCGCCGGAATCCCGATCGCGATCACCAATCTCATTCCCAATGTCAGGTCATCTTTCAGCCGATCCAGTTCTCCTCGTTTGGCATGTCGCGAGAGCAGTGGAAACAGGACCGTGCCCAGCGCAACGCCGAAGACTCCCAGCGGGAATTGATACATTCGCTGTCCCAGATACAGCGCGGCGGCGGTGCCTGTCGTCAGTGGATACGACTCCGGATTCTCGAACAGTCTCCATGACGATGCGGACTCCGGCGGAGCCAATCCCCATGCCATCAGGCTGTCGCAGAGCGTGTTCAATTGCGTGACTGATAGGCCGATCATGACGGGCAGCATGATCCTGGTGATCTCGGCCACCTTGCCGCGAGCCTGTTTCCATCGCCGGTCGAATCGAAATCCAAATCGCCACAGCACCGGCAGTGGAAGGAATAATTGCAAGATGCCGGCCGCCACGATGCTGAAAGCGATTGCGAAGATCTTCTCGTGTGCCGTCTCGAACTGCGGAGCCACAAACCAGATCGCCGTGATCCAAACAGTGTTCAGCAGAACTGGCAACAACGCTGGCCGAGTGAAATGGCCCAGGGCATTCAGAATCGA
>CAUZVF010000473.1:0-5347 GCA_963582955.1 Planctomycetota bacterium | reverse complement strand
ACTGGAGTCAGTGTCACCGACCTCAACTGCGGTGAAGCCAGGATTCCGTCGTCTTTGGTTACGACTCGGCGAGTGGCGTACGTGCCGATACGCAAGTCGTCCTATCTCACACCAGCAAAATTCGTCGGTGAGATCGGTGACCCGCTCGTTCCATTGACCGAGCGAAAACTCGTGCCAGCCGATGGCACCACGTCGCTGTGGATCACCGTTTCAGTGCCACCCGGGACGCCGGCCGGCTCTTATCAGGGAAGCGTGGTGCTCCGGCTGGCAGAGCGAAAACCAGTTTTAGTTCCGATCATCCTTGAGGTCTACGGTTTTGAGCTGCCTGAGTACTCGACGTTCCATACGAACATAGGCGGTCAGTACATCTTCAAGAACCTGAGTGGCCGCGACGACGCACGGAACATGATGGACTACCACGGATGCAGCAGTGTCGAGGACCTGCAGAGGCTGTCACGTGCGTACTACGAAGTCATGGCGGAGAACAAGTTCTATCCGAAAACGGTCGCGCTTTTTTCGAAAATCGACATGAACTGGACTGCGCCACCGAAGGGTTACAACGTTGATGTTCCCGGCAACCTTTTCGAGCTGAAGGACTGGGACTTCACCGAGTTCAACGAAACACTGCGGCACTTTATCGATGTCAAGAAGGTCAACAGCGTCTGCCTGACTCACACGAATCCCCGCGTTGCCAACTTGTTCAAGCACTTGCCCGGCGAACGCCGCGAGCAACCGGCGCGCTCGTCACCTCATACGACGATGGCCTGGCAAACCTTCCGCAAAGCAACGTTCGTGGTTTACGGCAAGACAAAAGAAGACGGTTACCAGGACACTTCGATCGAGATCACGCCAAAGCAGTGGGACGATCTGGTTCTCAAGTACTATCGCCGAATCGCAGAGAACCTAAACCAGCACGGCTGGCTCGATAAGGTTCACATCTTGATCGACGAAACCGAACACCCGAACCGATTGCATCACTTCCTCAAGCTCCTCAAGTCTGATCCGCTGACGTCGCGTATCCGTACTGCCGCGTGTCTCCAGGGACTCGGCTTGATCAACCGGCACGATCCGGGCCACAGTGGAAAGGACTATGACTTCCGTGGGCTGCTCGACATCTACGTGCCTGAGATCGACGAGAACTACGACCGCTGGATGGACTACTACTGGTCGGATCACGAACTGGAGCGAGACCGCGACAAGCTTTGGCCTTACCTGGTCGCCTCGGCGCGGTTGGCGATCGACACCCCCGGTATCAACAATCGCATCATCGGCCTCGACGTTTTCAACCGTGGCGGCAGCGGCCTGCTGATCTGGGAGACGATTGGCTGGGATCATCCTTTCGGCGACTCGCGTAATCCGTGGCAGGATCCGTATACCAGTCAAGCCAATGGCTCCCTGGCTTACTTCTATCCGCCGAAACGCGATGGGCTTTCGCGCGAGAAGGACTTCTCGCTCACTCCGTCCCTGCGGCTGGAAACATTTCGCGAGTCGGTTGACGACTACGAATACGCCCGAATGCTCGAAGATCTTGTCGCTGCTGGTCGCACCAAGAGGGCGAATGTATCGGCGGGCGAAACGGTGCTTCGGGATATCGCTCGATTCTTCGCGAGCAATACTCACTGGTCGCAGAACGACGCCTGGTATCTCAATTTGCGGGACAGGACGGCGCGTGCCATCGTCAGACTCAAACAAGAACAATGAGACGCGCCGCGATCCGCACTACCGACGTGCAGTGAGTTTCAACCGATCGAAACGTCCGCGCCGGGAGTTCGTTTGTGCGAGCACCTTCCGTTGACGGCTCGGCAGGCTCATCGTCTGGCGCTCGTCAATTCCGTGGATGGAACCGACCCGACGGTTCAGACACTGCTGCAGCGCCGCACGTTGCTCCGCGAACTCGATCATTCGCGACGCGAACTGGAACAGCATCGCGAAACGCAGACCTGGCAACGGCATCAGGACCGCGCTTTCTCGCTCCTCTCCTCGGCCCAGACGGCCCACGCGTTTGATCTCACTTGCGGAGCCGGAAACACTTCACGACCGCTACGGACAGACAATCAACGGCATGGGGCCGCTGTTGGCCCGCCGGCTCGCCGCGTCACCCCCGCCCGACATTGCCAAAACCGTCTATCACACAATGGGAATCCACGACCTCTCCGCAACCGACAGCCAAAACCGCCCCGACAGCCTGCAAGAGGAAGGGCGTCCGCTGTTGCAGTTGTTGTAGCGTTGCGATGACCGGAGTTGAGGTCCGAGCCGTCGGGGCTTCCTTCGCAAGTTCGGCGCGATCGCTAACGAGGGGCCCCAACAGCAAGGGGCCGATCATCCCGTCTGGTTGACGGGAGTTGGCCAGTGACCGTTGATTGCTCTCGGGTCATGTTGAATTTCGCGGTTGCTGCAAAATGCCGCTCACGACCTTGCCCGGTTGGCCGTCCGTGAGGCTGGTGCTCCCGTTCGGTCGGGTAAAGGTCACCTCTTTCGCCTCAAGTCCGAAGAGATGGAACAGCGTCGCGTGGTAATCGTAGTGATTCACCACGTCGGTCACGGCCTTGTGTCCGAGTTCGTCCGTTTCGCCGTGGATGTGACCTCGCTTCACGCCTCCACCGGCGAGCCACATGCTGAATCCAACGCCGTTGTGATCGCGGCCGATGTTCGCCTCGTTTTGAATGACCGGCAAGCGGCCGATTTCTCCACCCCAGTGAACCAGCGTCGTGTCCAGCAATCCGGTTCGCTTCAAGTCCAGCACAAGAGCGGCCGCGGGTTTGTCGACCTTTTGGCAGGTCTTGGGCAAGCTCCGAACAATTCCGCCGTGATGGTCCCAGTGCTGATCGCCGGACAAGACCTGCACGAACCGCACGCCGCGTTCGACCAGCCGTCGGGCGATCAGGCAGCGCGTGCCGAAATCCTTCGTGACCGGGTCATCGATGCCGTACAACTTGTGAGTCTCGGCGGTCTCTTGTGAGATGTCGAGTGCTTCGAGGGCGGCGACTTGCATGCCGGCTGCCAGCTTGTAGGTCTGCATCCTCGCGGCAAGTTCGTTCTCACCGGGGTGACGGTCGAGATGTTCGCGATTGATTTGTTGCAGATACGAGAGGATGCGTTGTTGAGTCGCTCCGCGGAGATTCTTGGGCGGCTGGAGATTCGCGATGCGCGGTTCTTGAGCATGAACAACCGTTCCAGCACAGGCGGAGGGCAGCCAAGTGTTTTGCCAGTTCTCGGCGCCCAACACCGGCAAACTGCCCGGATCGCGCAGCACCATGTAGGCGGGCAGATTCTGGTTTTCCGATCCCAACGCATAGACGAGCCACGATCCGAGCACCGGTCGTCCGCGGCGGGAACGGCCGGTGTTCATCGCGCTGATCCCCGTCTCGTGGCCGCTGATTCCCGTGTGCATCGAGCGGATCAGGCAGATGTCATCAGCGATCCGCCCGTGGTTGGGCAGCAGCTCGCTGAAGTCCATCCCGCACTCGCCGTACTTCGTGAACTTCCAGGGACCGGCAAACAGTTTGCGACTCTTCTGGATCACATTGTCGAAATGGATGTCGCCGGTGAACGTCTGGAGATGGTGTTTGACAAGTTCCGGCTTCGGATCACAAAGATCCATCTGGCTGGGCCCGCCCTGCATGAACATCGAAATCATGGCCGTCGCCTGCGGTTCGTGAACCGGCGGACGAGGCTTCAGATCGAACGGCCGGCGCTGAAGCTCTGGCTTGGTCGGCGCGGCAAGCAGACCGTCTTGCTTCAACAGCGAAGCCAGAGCCAAACCGCCGAGGCCGAACGCTTGCTGGGCCAGGAAGTGACGGCGAGTGAAGTGCGACATTTTGATTTACCTTCGATCAACTGCAGCCTGCGGACGACGGACGAGTAACGACTAGTGCTCTCAATCGACATAGAGAAACCCATTCGAACTCACGAGCGCGTGACACAGATGCGATAAGGCTGCCAAATCCAGATCCGTGCCGTCAGCCGACGCGGCGCGAACCGCGACCGCTTGTTCTTCGAGAAACTTCAGCCCGGCACGCAATTCCGCGTCCGTCGGCTTGCGTCCGAACACAAGCCGCCACGCAAGTTGAAATCGCGTCTCGGGATCTTTGCCAGCGTCGTTCATAATCCTCGCGGCCAAGCCGTTGACCTGCTCGATCACAAACGGGTCGTTCATCATCAACAACGATTGCGGTGCACCCGTCGAGGAAGTCCGCAACTCGCAGTTTGGTTTCATCGTGGGCGGATCGAACGGCACGAGGACGCCTAATGGCATCGACCGCCGCACTTGGACATAGATCGTTCGTCGAAACTCGTCCGCGCCCGCCGGCGCAACGTTGCGGAGCAACCGACCACTCGGATCGTACTGGTTGGCCGAGACGATGACGCGTTGGCCGACCGCGTCCAAACTGACCGGCGCGGGCGGACCGTGCATCTTCCTCAATAACCGGCCGCTCAGTGCCAGCAACGAGTCGCGCAGCGTTTCGGCTTCGAGACGCCGGACGGGCATGCGGCCCAGCAGGCGATTGTCGGGATCGATCGAGTCCAGCTTTTCGCGTCGCGTCGCAACCTGGCGGTACGCGGTCGAAAATACGATCAACCGATGCAAGTGCTTGAGATTCCAACCGCTTTTCATGAACTCCGCGGCCAGCCAATCGAGCAATTCGGGATGCGAGGGCCGGGCACCTTGCACGCCGAAGTTCGCGGGCGTCGCGACCAATCCCTGCCGAAAGTGATGCATCCAGAACCGGTTAACCAGCACGCGGGCCACCAACGGATGCCGGCCGCTGGTCAGATGTCGGGAGTAGGCCAGTCGGCGGCCCGTGGTCGGAACCTGTGGATCATTTGTCGGAATCACAAAACCGTGTGAGTTCAACACACTGAGTTCACCGGGAGCGACCTCGTCTCGCGGCTGATTGAAATCACCGCGAGCAAACAGCCGAGTCGGCGAGACTTGGCCGGGCACTTCGGTCAGACACATCACATAATCGTCGGCGGGACGTTTCTTGCGGGCCGCGGCGATCAACGGATCCCACTTCTTGACGACATTCGCTTTGGCACCGCCATCGATTTCCTGAAGCGAGTTGCGATTGACCTTCAGGAATGGAAATTTTTCGATCAGTTTTCGTTGCTCGTCATTCCGCTCTTTCTCCGGCGTCTGGCGGGCGGCTCGCGCTGGCTCGCGAATCTCCGCCGGAAGTTTGGCGATCCTCTCCTCAACGGCCTTGTCGGCGGCGGCGTCCAATTCCGCATCACGCTTGGTCGCGATCTCTTGGACCTCTTGATCGACAGCGGCGGCCCGTTGTCGGACTTCGGCGGACCATTGCGAAACGAGCCGCGCACCCGGCGCCCGCCAGTTCTTCCAGTC
>CAUZVF010000472.1:0-5376 GCA_963582955.1 Planctomycetota bacterium | reverse complement strand
AGCAGGCTTGTCGAGTACCAGACGCGGCGGCAAAAGAAGAGCGCCACAATCTTCGACACTCCTCATGCCAGTTCCGCCCGAAAATCACAGACCACAGAGACTTTCGGGACACCCACTTGCTAAGGAGTTAGCCGAGTGGCTGCGTGGCGCCGTCGCTCGGCTCGCGGATCAACAGGCAACCGTCTTTGCGCTCGTCTACTTCGAGCAACTCTCACGTAACGAGGTTGCTTGCCACCTCGACATTTCGCCCGAAGCCGTCTCCACCGCGCTGTACAAGGCGCGCCAACGCTTGTGTTCGCAACTGTCCGTATTCAACGGAGAACCGACATGAACGAAAAGCAGAAATCGAACGAAGTTCACGATCTCGAATCGCCGCTGCAGGCCGCCGTGCAGTCGATTCTCGCGGAGCCCGTGCCGGAAGACGCCGTCTCCCGCGTGCAGGAGCGTGCGAAGCAACTGAGCGCATCGCACGCCGAGAGGGTGCAAGCTACCGGTGTCGCGCGCAAATCCGCGCCGCGTTCCCGCCGACAATTGCGGCTTCGACCGCTGGCCCGATACGGTGTGGTAGGCGTTGCCGTCGTCATCGGACTGCTAGCCATCGTATTTCTTGTTGACCGAGGTGCGGCGTTTAGTTTCGCCGACGTGCTGGATAAGGTGGAGAGATCGCGTTCGGTTCGCTTCGTCTGCAAACTGGAATCGGCGGGGCGGCCGGGGCCGGAAACCAAAATGTGGCTCCAGGGTGACTTCATGCGATACGAATTCGCAGAAGGTGCCATCGTGCACGTGTTCGATACGAGCCGGCTGAAAGGCCTGGAACTTCATCCGTTCCGAAAGGTCGCCAAGGAAGTGGACCGAGTCGGCCAGGTGCCTGCCGAGGAATTCCGGGACCTCATCGGCCAGTTGCGTAATCTCAAGCAGCAGAAGAACGTGACGGTAATGCAACTGGCGGATGAGATGGTTGGAGAACGCAATTGTCACGTGTTCGAAGTCACGGGCGCGAAGGCTCTTCGGATTCAGGGCAAGTGGAAGCTCTGGGTCGACCCTAAGACAGAGTTGCCTGTGAAGATGCACGTCGGAGACGAAAACAATTCGATTACGTTTGAGCAGATCGTGTGGGACGAGCGTCTTGATCCGGCTTTATTCGCGATGACGGTCCCGGCCGGGTTTGTCTTCGAGCAACCCATGGCTGCCAAGGTTCGACCGGGGCGAATTTACTATCAATGGTGGAAAGATTCGCATTCGATGCGTCCTGACGGCACCGAGCCGGAACGCCAGTTCGTCCCGGGTTCCGATGCCGAGGGCGGAACATTTTCATCCAAGTCAGCCGAGTTGTCGCCCGACGGTCGCTATCTTGCGATCGGCTACACGGCCGACGTGAATCGGCGGGATACGGCCGTTCGCAAACCAGGCTCCTACCCGCCCGAACGCATCCTTTTGTGGGACCGCACACAGCCCGAGAAAGAGGCTGTTGAAGTCTATGCCCGACCCGATGCGGAATTGAACCACTGGCAATTTTCGCCTGACGGCAAGCGGCTCTACGTGGGCTGGTGGAAACAGCTTCCTGAAAAGAAGTGGCCGCATGGCCTCGCGGCTGATTTCGTCGACCTCGATACCAATGTCCGCAAGGCGATCACACTCCCCACGTACACCAGCGCCAGCGGCGAGAAACGCCCAACCCAATTCGCGGCCGCGTCGCCTGATGGCAAGACGTATTTGGTCGTCGGACAACACCTGCAATTGATCTCGGCCAAAGGGAAAGTGCTCCGGCAATTAACGCAGGGCGAGCAATACGTCGCTAGTCGCAGCGTCCGCTTCTCACCCGATGGCCGCAATGCTCTGTTTTCCGCTAATAACAAGGACGGTTACCGACTCTGCACCGTCGCCATTTCCGGCGGCAAGCCGCTTGAACTGGTTCCGCCCGGTCAGTTCACCAAGTTCCGTGCCCGCTGGTCGCCCGACGGCAAACGTATTGCCTACACCTGCCGTCTATACGACCCCAGCCACCGGCGGCGGGTCGGGAACGAAGCCTATCTCAAAATCGTCAACGCAGACGGAACGGGAACCACCACTCTGATCACTCAGAAAGTCAATCCCAACGCCATGGCACTGCAACTCACCGCATGGCGATAATGGTCGATGCTGGCTGGGGGAAATCAGGGGTCCATTGTTTTCCGATTCGTCGCAGAAGCGAACTTGCAGTCGCCCACGGGCAGAGCGTGAAGGCGAGGCCCAGCCACTTCGCCGTCAATTCAAGCCAGGAGCGCTCGCCGAAGGGACTTCCACGTTGCGCTAAGCGGGCGATCGCATCAAGCGCACCCACGATCCCGGCAGTCTTCGTCGAAGAGTCCCGGAAATCGTTGCTTTGATCGGACACTCCAGGAGCCGTTTTGACCAGAGTTTTCCGGTTCGCGATGAATCCGCGAATACGTATGGCTTCCACGCACACGTATGGAGTCCGCGTTTTGGGTAGTTTTACGGTGTGTCCGCGAATTGACGAGTTTCGCGGACGAATCGGATCTAAACGCGTGTGACTGCCCTCCGATCACTTTTGAAGCTGATCAAAAGCGGCATCATCTGGCCGAATTATCGCGCAAACGAAATAGAGTTCGTTTGAAAGCCATAAAGTTCCTTGATTATCTCAGACTCTTTTCGCTGAGTCATGAGTTCTTACCAGTATCCGAACGATTCAAGCTTAAATCAAACGGCAGAGATCACAGAATCGAGGAAAGTAAAGCTAAAGCAGTTCAGCAATCGGTTTGCCACCGTCAAGAACAGGGATTGGGCGATCGAGTTGGTCACGAAAAATTTCGTCGGTCGATACGCCTAACTGACGATAGATGGTGGCGACAATATCGCTGAAGTGGACCGGTCGATTCAACGGTAAGTCGCCCGCCCACGTACTCTCGCCGACGACAACACCCGATTTCAAGCCTCCGCCGGTTAACATAACCGAGAAGACCTTGTCCCAGTGATTGCGGCCGGCAGCGTTGTCGATTCTGGCTGTGCGACCAAATTCGCCGAACATGGCGACCAGTGTCGTGTCGAGCATCCCCCGCTCTTCAAGATCGTCCAACAGCGTGCTGACCGCTAAATCCATCGGTGGCAGCAGCTTGTTCTTCAACAAATTGAAACTGTCGACGTGCGTGTCCCAGTCCTGGCCTCGCACCTGGTCGAGCGTAAAGTTGAGCAGCGTAAATGGCACACCCGCTTCCGCGAGCCGGCGGGTCAGAATCGCTTGCTGTCCCCAGAGATGGTTGCCGTATCGCTCGCGCTGCTTTTGCGGTTCGCGACTTAAATCGAATGCTTGACCAGCTTTGCCTTGAAATAACATTTTCCGCGCGATGCGATGGTACTTGCCAAGTCCTTCGACATCGATGTATCGCTTGCTATTGTCCAGCGCCTGCAAAAGTCCCAAACGGTCGTCGACCCGTTGTTTGGAGAGTTGTTGATGCAGGCTCAAATTTTGAGGCCCGGAAAATGGCCGATCGGATTGCTCCGGTGGAATGCCTGATTCGAGAGGCTCGTACGCAGTTCCAAGTAACCCGGCTGTTGCATAGTAAGCCCGACGACCCAGTTGACCGGAATGCGGCACAGTCACATAAGGCGGCAGCCCGGGAACGCGCTTTCCGCACGTTTTGGCAACAATCGAACCAATTCCCGGATGCAGGTTGTTGCGGTTTCGGCTTTCGGTATTGGCGTTCAGATAACTCCAGCCAGTCAATGTTTGGTGAATCGACGAGTTGTGGCTGGGCGAGTCGACGTAAGCGCTACGGATGACGTTGAATTTGTCGGCCCGTGCGGCAAGCCGTGGCAAGTGCTCAGAGAAATAAACGCCGGGCAATCGAGTGGAAATCTGTCCGAACTCACCCCGAATTTCTGCTGGAGCAAGCGGTTTGGGATCGAAGCTTTCGTAATGTGACATTCCACCCTGCAGAAAGATCACAATCGCCTGCTTTGCCGGCGCATCGGAGCTTACGGTGCCAGCCTGCAACAACGACGGCCAGAACATCGCACCGGCAACTCCGCCACCCGTTTGTAACAACTGCCGACGGTTCATCGAGGCAGCCCCGTCACGAATCTTGCGTGGATTCAAAACAGTGTCTCCTGAATACGCGGCTTTACAGAAAGCTTTCCAACCTATCAGCACCATGACTTTGCGTTGATGCCAGCTGGTGATCTGACTGATACTCGCACCCTTCTATATCGGATCATTAGAATCATATCAATAATGAAGTATATGTTTGGATGCATCATCGATTTCAGCGATGATTTTTTGCTTCTGCAGATGTACGAGAATTCCTTGATGTGATCCCGCATCGGTTGTGTCAGAATCTTATGTTTGTTTGGATTTACTGTCCGCGAAATGACAGGTTTCGCGAACAGAATTGAGTGGCTGGCCTGCTTTGGTGTCAGTTTCAAAACTGATCAAAGTGATGCGCAAGCGAAAAGGGTCGTTTGAGCTTACTGTCCCGCAAACGACGAGTTTCGCGAACAGAATCGGGGCCGAACGGCATCTGACTGTCCACGGGTGAGACTCGCTGCTGATCGAACGCGCCCCATCGGACCGCAGAGGCGCGCCAGCGAAAACGGTGGTTAAACCGGAAACCCAGAATTGGTATGAGTTCGTGGAACATCAAGTGGCTGGCATGGAAAAATTAGAGAATTCACGAGTCCCGAAATGGCCTGCCAAAATTGGTCGGATGTTTTCTTGCCGGTGGCATCTTCCCTGACTATCCTGATGGGAGTAGGAACCGCCCCACTGCTCATCTGGAGCCCGTCATGATCCACGGAAGCCGCTATCGTCGTCTGCTGGTCATCAGCCTGTGTTTGTCCGGTCTGTTCCTTGAACGGGGAAGATTATTCGCCGGCGAAGTCTATCAGCTTATGGCTCCGGCGGGAGGGGAATCCTGGGCTAGCGGCAGCTACCACATGATTCGCTGGAATCCAGAAGAGGCAGGCAAGACGCCGTCACTGCAAGCTCACTTCTCTAGCAATAGCGGAAAAATATGGCACGAAATTCCAAGAAACACCATTTCGTCAACAGACGGTTCGCTGCGGTGGAAAGTACCGGACCGAGTCAGCAAGCAATGTATCATCCGGATTTCGAACCCATCAACCGGTGCGGTCATCACGAACCTGCAGCCATTTCAAATCATTACCTCTCAGGCTGTCGACAACTACCAGTGGATCAACGCAACCCAGGACGCGGCATATGCGCCGCGTGATGGCGCCGGGGCTCTCACGTTCAAGAACAAGATGTTCCTTCTCGGTGGCTGGCATCCAGGCAACAAGAAGGACTTTCCGCTGATCTGTAACAACGAGGTATGGAGCTCGACCGACGGTAAGCGATGGAACTTGGTCAAGAAGAACACTTAC
>CAUZVF010000471.1:0-5385 GCA_963582955.1 Planctomycetota bacterium | reverse complement strand
GCCAAGTTGACTCAAAAGGGATACCAGGAACTTGCACGGAATAAGTTATTCACGACGACGGCACGGGCTCTTCCGGCATTGGCCAGTGGTTTCTTGTTTGTCCGCGATACAAAACTTCTGAAATGCGTTGATCTGAAAACGGCTTCCAATTCCAGTCGGTAGCAATAGGTTGATTCATGCAACGATTCCAATTCCCGATTCTTGTACTGATGACGTGCGCGGCCTGTTGCGGCTGCAGGGATGATAACGTCAATTCTGATCCGTCGCCGGATTCCGAGAAATCCATCAGCAGCGAGAAACACGAAATCGATGCGAGCCAATTGTCGGCATCCGCCAAATTGCTCGATTCATCGGAACCGGTCCGGGAGACGTTCGCCGGGAAGTGGATCTTTGTCATCGCGCAAAAGAGCAACAACATCACTTCGTTTCTGATTGAAATTACTGAGCGTGGCGACGCGTCGAATCCGGAGAAGAACCAAGGCGAGTACGAAATCGTCGTCATCGAAGCGTTGCCGGAAGCGCCCCCGATGAAACTTGATTCGTATCGAATCGAAGATGACGCGATGCACTTGGATTTTCGTGGCGACGGCAAAAGCTTCATGGCCTTTGATGGCAAGTTAATCGAAGGTGTCGTCTGGGGAAACTCGCAATTCAATACGGGCACCTGTCTGCCGTCATTCTTGCGTCCCACCGATCACACGAATTTGCAAGAACCGCAGGTTGCCGATGAAGTCGCCGGCTATGCCGATCTGTTGGGAGTCAAAACAATCGAGGACATCCGCGAACTCATCAACGAGAATTCTCACAGTCCATTCTTGCCCGAAGCGTTGGTGTATTCCGTCAAGCTGGCCGCTCAAACGAAAACTTCGGAATCAGAATTCGTCAGCTTTACCGACGAGGCCCTTGCGGAGACCCAAAAATGGGGCACTCGAATCGAGTTTCTGACGCGGCTCCAGGTCGCATTGAACATGACGACGTTCTCGTATTTGCCGGATGTTGCGGGTCAAGTACTTGAAAAAGCCGAGAAGATGATCGAGGTTGACGATTCGCTGAAACGCTATGCCGACGCGATTGAAACCGCGAAACGGGAAGTGGAACAAGAAAAAGCGATGGTATTGACGCGTTCCGATGACGCACGGGAACAACAACAGGGCGAGACGATCCTGCTGGATTTGAAGAAAGTTCAACCATTCGATGCGAAGATCATGCTGGCATTGGCGGAATTGGCCGAGAAACGCGGTCAACTCGACGAGGCGATACGGCAATACGCCGAATTGATTGCTCTGCCGCAGTTGGAAGCCCGGATGATGCGCGAGTGGCGACAACAACGCATTCAGAAAACGCCGCCCAGTGCTTCGTTTATGCGATTGTGGAAACAAAGCCACAAAGTTGAACAACCAGACGTACAAGCCGTTACCGATTATTTGACGAAGATTTATGAAAGCCGCGTTTTCAGTTTTGTCGGGAAACGCGAAAATCCACCCGCGGCCGTGCCCGATGGAAACCGGACGTTGTTGATTGAACTTTTTACCGGAGCCCATTGCGCGCTGTGTTTGGGTGCGGATTTGGCGTTGGTCGGAGCGGCAAGAAACTATTCGACAGATCAGTTGATTGTACTCAGATACCACCAGCACGCAGTTGGTCCCGATCCGATGACAAATTCTGATTCGGAATCCCGTGCGGTCAATTACGGCGTTGAAGAGACGCCCGCCGTTTTTTTGAACGGCATCCGTGTTTTCGAATTCAAAGGGTATCTCGAACATGTCAAGAATCTCTATCAAGGCATTTGCACAACCATTGACGACCGGCTGGGCCAATCGACTCCGGTCACGATCGACGCAAAGGTGAAACAGCGCGGACGTGAATTGGACATTTCCGTCGCGGTCGCCGGCCTGAAGGAAATCTCAAGCAGCCACCGATTGTGCGTGGCATTGGCCGAGGACAAGATCTTTCTACGGGGAGCCAACGGCGTGATGAACCATGAAATGGTGGTTCGCAAGATAATCGGTGGCCCGGAAGGAATTCCGCCCAAGGATGGCCGCTTGGCCTACGAAGGCACGCTCTCCTTGGACAAACTCAAGGACGAATTGCGAAATTACTTGAATCAATTCGAAGCGGGCGAAGGCTTCGCATTTCCAACAAAGCCGATGGAGTTGAAGAAATTCCATCTCGTCGTGTTCGTGCAAGATACGGCGATCAATAAAGAGAAGCGGAAGAACATCGTGCTTCAGGCAACTGCAATCCCGATTGCCGTCGAAGATCCAGCAACCGACACGGCCAAACCCGCCGGCAATGGCTCACAAACGCCTGCGGCGAAATAATCACTCACGCCACCGACCCCGCGTCGGTAGAGAAATGACTTGATTGTTACCCATCGTAGAGAAATGACTTGTCACTGCCGCGAAACATGCACCATCACAATCCCCACCGCGACGCAAACTCCTGACACGATCAGCCACGGTGACAACAAATCGCCACGAAATAGCCATGCGAACACGATCCCGAACAGCGGCGTTGTGAAACTGAAGACGGAAATCTTCGCGGCCGCGTGTTTCCTCAACAGTTGAGTTTGCACGGCAAAACACAGCCCGGCGACTGCCAATCCCTGATAGAGCAACCCCCAAACGGCTGGCGTGTTGAATCCCGCGATCGCGATTTCCTCGAATGCCAGTGAATACGCGGCGAACAAGACAACTCCAACAACGTCGTGCCAGAATATCAGCTTGCCGGGTTCGACGGTCTTCAACGCATGCTTCGTGTAGCAAATCTTAACACCCAGCAAGAACGCACTTGCCAACAGAATCGCGTCTCCTTGCAACGACGCTTGATCGAACCCCAGAGGAATCAGTTTTGATTCCGAAATTGCCGTCGGATCAGACGGCTCGTTTTTGACCAGAATCAGTGCAACACCGGCGGCGGCAATGATCAGGCCGAGGATCTTTTGCGACGTGAGCCGTGTGTTGCGGGTGACAAAGTGCTCGATCGCCACCACCCAAAAAACAAACGTGTTGATAAACAACGACGCGTGCGAGGAATTCGATTGGTGAATGCCCAGGTGAAATAACCCGATCTGAGCAAACAACAGTACTCCGGCAATCAGAACCGGTTTCAATTGTCCCGGACGCAACCGCAACTCGGTGCGCTGCCACCGGCACCAGACAACCATGAAGAGCGCGGCCAGCACGAAACGAATCGCAGCCACTCCGATCGGTGGCAACGTATCGACCGAATAGCTGATCGCTACCGGCGTGCCGCCCCACAGAGCAGACGTCATCAGCGCGAGTCCGATCGACGTCGTTCCCAGCGGCTGATCGTGACCGTCCGCATCCAATTTCGGTGGATTCTCGGTCACGGCCCGCGAGTTCGATGACTCTGCCATTTGCCACTTCACCGGAAAAAACGTTACGCTAGTGCCGATGCGATGTGTTGGCAACTCACCACACAGAAGACCTGACTTCATCCGAATAACAACCATTGCTCGTCTTCCAGGGATTTCACCATGCGACGTTTCATCGTTTGTTTGTTCGTACTCGTTTCAAACTCGATCGCATTTGCGGACGACGATTCGGCTCCGTGGGCTGTTGACAAGCGCTTGAAGATCGAACTGTTTGCCGAGTCACCGCAAATCGTCACTCCGACCGGAATCGACGTCGACCTGAAAGGCCGCGTGTGGGCCATCGAAAGCAACACGCACTTTCCTCCCGAGGGCTACAAAGGACATCCCACCGATCGCATCCTGGTAATGAGCGACACAAACGGCGACGGCAAAGCCGACCGCATCGTCGAATTCGCCGACGGATTGACTCACACGATGAGCATCGCGGTGCGTCCGTCGGGTGACGTCTACGTGGCAACGCGCCGTGAGATTTTCATCTTCAACGACGACAACGGCGACGATGTCGCGGACCGCAAGAAACGCATTGTCCATCTCGACACAAAAGGCAACTACCCTCATAACGGCCTCGCCGGATTCGCATTTGACGCGATGACGTGGACGTTCGAATCGATTACGTCAAACCGGCGCGGCACGGATTCCGGGGAGGGCGAAGCTCCCGCTGAGCCGAAAATCAAATCAAAGAAAGCTCGGCAGGAGCCTCGTTCTCCCGGAATGCTCGGTTGGATGTACTTTGGATTCGGCGAAAACCTCGGAGCCGATTACAAGGTCATTGGATCGGACGGAACAACACTGACCGGCGGTGGCGAAGGTGGCAACATTTATCGCTGCCGGCTCGACGGGAGCGAGTTGAAGCGATGGGCCACCGGCTTCTGGAACCCGCACGCCAGTTGCATCGACGCTTTCGGTCGCTTGTTCACGGTCGATAACGATCCCGATAGCCTCCCGCCTTGTCGCTTGCTGCACATTATCGAGGGCGGAGATTACGGCTATCGCTACCGCAACGGTCGCAAAGGAATGCATCCCTTCACCGCGTGGAACGGCGAAATCCCAGGAACGCTACCGATGATTTCTGGAACGGGCGAGGCTCCATCGGGAATTGTGGCCTATGAATCGGGCGGTTTTCCCGAAGACTACAACGGTAATCTGTTAGTAGGCTCGTGGGGAGACCACCGAATTGATCGGTTTCGATTGAAACAAACAGGACCATCATTCGCCTCGATTCCCGAACCAATCATCCAAGGCGGCGAGAACTTTCGACCTGTCGGGTTGGCTGTGGCTCCCGACGGAAGTTTGTACTGCACGGATTGGGTGTTGCGTGATTACAAGCTGCATCAGCATGGACGCGTGTGGAAAGTTTCGTCAATAAAAACGCACAAATCGGACAACGTCGAACAAATCGACGCGTCGCTCACTCCCAAAGAATTGACAAGCCTCTTGTCTTCTCGCAGGATCGAAACTCGCCGGCGCGCCGCATCCGCTTTGGCACAATCGCAGCCTGGCCAAACAGTACTGCTTAAATTGCTCTCTGATGGTTCGTCGCTTTTTTCTTCAGATTTTCCGCCGATACGGCGAATCGAAGCATTATGGGCACTCGCGAGAGTTCCAACGTCTGTCCAAGATTTCGATTTCACCCGCAAGCGAGGTGGACCGATACGGTTTGGAAACGATTCCGATGCCATTGCGGTGGCAGCCTTTAGTTTATTTGGAACCCCACAGTTCACCTTTGACCGCAAAACGGAAACATTGGGGAGTCTCGAATCTCAGAAGCGAAATCCGTTCGCCATATTCCGAATCATTACCGCTAAAACAGATTTGACTCAGCCATACTATTCGAGTCGACAGGCGCCAGGGTTTCTGTCGCCAGCGGTTGGTGAGTTTGTTGTTGATCCGAATCCCCCTTCATTTTCGAACCAATTTGAGCCAAACATTCACAATCCGTATGTTTTCGCAGCCGCGCTTTCCTCCGGAGCAAAGTCAAAATTTACTCG
>CAUZVF010000470.1:0-5387 GCA_963582955.1 Planctomycetota bacterium | reverse complement strand
TATCAATCGGGCGAGTGATCCGATTTCATAATTTGTCTCGACTTCGCCTTTTTCCAAGGCCTCAATCAACTCTTCGGCATGCCTGTCGGCTGCACGAAAGTCGCCCTCGGTCGCGGCCGACTCCAGGCGGCCGGCGAGTGACGACTTGGGAACTGAGAATTTATCGAGCAGCCGTCTGACCAGAGGATCCGAGCTCGCTGAGTCGGAACCCGAGATCGTTGTCGCCGTGTCGGATGATGTGGAGCGCGTGATGCTGGTTTGGTGCAAATTCAGGCGGTCGTAGACGTCGTGCTGACTTGCGATCGCATCCCTGACGGTCTTTTCCCATTGCGTCTCAGGGCCGGACCGATCGGGACCGTTGTGGTGTTCCAGCCAACTTTCCAGTTCTTCGCGTTTGAACCAGGCGGCCATGAAGTCAACGAACAGCGAAAAATCGTGTTCCGAATTTCGCCATTCGCGCCAATAGCGGAACAACACTTCGCGCAGGACGTAATAGCGACTCTTGCCTTCGGCCTGCTCGGCCAGTCGCAAGTGTCCCCGGTCGACCAGACGGCCGATTACGGCGGATGCCTGAGATGCACTGACGCCGACCGCTTTGGCGATCTCGGATGGCCGCATCGCCCGGCCGCTTTTGGCCAGCGCGACGACCACACGCCGCTCCTGTGCCGGGAGGCTCTTCAATCGGCCCTGGAAGTACGTCGTCAGGTCGTCCAGCAGAGCTTCGAGGCTCAATCTCGCTTGATCAAACTGCTCGTGAACGGCGACTTGGTACAGCATCAGGGCCGTCCGCGGGTTGCCGCCTGTCAGGAACAGCAGTGCTTTCAGCCGGTGAATGTCACCATCCAGACGGTCGAGGAACATCTCCGCTCGTGCACCGGGATCAGCCGCCGCTTCCAATTTGGCCCGCTCGCGCATCAGTTCTTCAAGCTCGTCCAGCGAGAAATCGTCCAAATAGATTTTTTTCAACAGGCTAAACAACGGCAATGAATGATCGTCGACTGCGGTGACCTTGCCCGGCGATGTCGCGATCAGTAAGAGGTGATTCTGCGTCATCAATTCATCGCGCAGTCGTTTCATTCCAAGTTTGTCATCAAACTGCTCGTCAAGAATCGCGTCCAGGTTCTCGACCATTAATACGGTTCTTCTGCCAGTC
The DNA here is from genome assembly GCA_963582955.1 of Planctomycetota bacterium. Taxonomy (GTDB): domain Bacteria; phylum Planctomycetota; class Planctomycetia; order Planctomycetales; family Planctomycetaceae; genus CAUZVF01. The sequence goes on along the minus strand of CAUZVF010000470.1, from coordinate 4,234 downwards.
ACCTGCGCCAGTTCCCGCAGGATCGCAAAACCCAGTTCGCCGGCTTTCGAAAGATCGCTCTCGCCGCGGATTTGTTCGAGAGCCTTTCGCGGCTGCAGGTGCTCGGGCAGAGCATCCACTTCATCGATCGGTGCACGGTCGAATGCTTCAAACGCCGCGATCAACAGGTCGCGAAGACCGGCAACTTCCCAGACCTCTTCGGGCAACTGAATGGGACGCCACTGCCGGGACAGTTTCGTCGAGCGGATTGTGTGGTTCAACAACGTCAATAGATGAGTTTTTCCGGAGCCGCGCGGGCCGATCAACAGTAAATGCTGCTGCGACTTTGCATTCGCGTGCCGTTCGAGATGCCCGACCAGATCGCTTAGCACTCGTTTCCGGCGGCCGATGATTGTCTGCGCGAGTTCCGCGTGAGTCGCCCGGCGAGGGTTGTACAGAAATCGATGTGTCGATTCGCTCATCGCGTCCAGTTCTCAAAACTTCGATGGTGGGTAGAAGCGAAGTGCATAGTCACGCAGTACGGGAGTCTGAAAGCTGTACTGCGAGTCGCTCTGGATCACGAAGAAGTATTCTTCCAGCAGTGCCATCAGCGCCTCGAATTGCTTCTCGGAAATTCCTTGAGATTGGCAGCGTGCGAGCAGTTCCGCTGCATCGACGCTGTTGTGCTGGGCGATGAAGCGGAGAACTTGCTGACCGGCTCGGTGCTCGCGAAAATCGTCATAAGATTTCAGCCGCACTTCCAAATCCTGAAAATACGCCTGCCCGTGATGCCCCAGAATGGCCTTGTGATAAGCGTCTTCGACAATTTGCGTTTCGGTCAGGTCGCCTTCCGTCCCGGTCGCCAGGACAGCATCGGCGATCATCTGCACGTAAAGTGGAACTTGGTGTCCGACGAGTTCAATCGCGCGCTTGACCACTTCTTGTGAAGGGCGAATCTGTTGACTTCGCAACTGTTCCATAAAGATGCGTTCCGCGGATAACTTGTCGAGTGGGGGAAGCGCGAACCTGCTGAACGCGGAAAACGCAGACTCCAGACCGAGGTCTTTTAGGAGATACTCGAGATTCCGAGAACCAGTGATAATGACGCGGAAATCAGGACGATTTGCCATTTTGCGGATGGCGTCAACGAACGGTTCGAGTTCATCGGTGCCCCGAATCTCTGACAGGAATTCTCCGAATTCATCCAGGATCACCAGTGGCGTCGGGGCGCCTTGCAGTGTTTCAACAGCCCGTTCGACGAATTTACTCCAGTCTTTGTCAACCTTGTCGCGAAGCTTGTCTTTCCATTTGATCTGTTCGGTGGGTTGATCCGGCACCTTCCCGAGCCGCAGTTTGTTCAACCGCGACGTAAGTTTCGGATGTTGACGAGCCTCTGAGATGAGTTCCACGCCGAACGACGTCGCATCCGCAACGCGTTCCAGATTGATATAGACCGTTTCGAAACCCGACGGTGGTTCGTCCTTGAGCCAAAACAGCAGACTCGTCTTCCCAGATTTACGCGGGCCGAGCAGTGCCACCGACCCGGCTTTCAGTAACTCGCATAGTTCTTCACGGGCATCTTCACGACCAATCAGCGATTCGCCGCGCCTCGCGACTGCTCCGATGACCGGGACGACATTGCCGACGCTTCGTCCCGCGAGGAGCATCTTAAGATGCCACCGAAAACGGTCCACATCCGCCGTTCCGTCGGCGAAGGTGTAGTTGTAAAGATGGTCAGCGCGACCACGGCCTCGATCGTCGCTGTCACGCGGGAAAACGATGTCCAGATTTCCAACGGATGCTTCGCTGGCGAAGGCAGCGTGCGAAGCGGCAACATCATACGCTGCACGTCCGAGATCTCCCAGCGCGTCTGTCATGGCCGAAAGGGGATTGAAGTCGTCTGTCGTAAGCAACAGCCAAGTGCGTATTTTGTTTGATGATTTGTCCGTCAGAGTGAACAGGTATCCGGACGGATCATAAAGCCGATCGACCATCTCTACCACCGGGCCACTGAATTGTTGGAAGAGAGCACAATCCGTCGTCCAGTGTTCGCACCGCATTCATGACTCGGAGCGTGCTGCTCTTTCCAATCCTCAGGCAACAACGCTGTTTACGAAATCCAACGATCAACATCCTCGTTCTCAACGAAATCAAGCAGCTCAATTCGAGACAACAGAATGGAGTTGATTGCTCGGCGCGGCAGAGTCTCGGCTTGATGAGCGAGCCTCACACGGAGACTATGAGCGTTCGATGGATCAGCCTTTTGGGCGAGTTCGCTCGACAGGGACTTCTTTGCCGGCAAGCACCGCGTTGAGCGCCTCTTCGGCGTAAGCATGCTGGCGGTCACCGAATTGGCCGAGGTATCGCAATTTACCCTCACGGTCAATAACCACGGTCGTCGTTGTTTTGTTGACACCGAACAGGTCGGCGACCGATCCGCTGGCGTTCAGCGCAATCGGCAGTGTGAGTCCGCGTTTCTCGGCGAAGGCGGCGACTTCGGCGGCGGTCTCGCCGAAACTGGCGTCCAAGGCGATGACGCCGGCTTTTCCTTGATTGTTCTTCGCCAGTTTGTCGAGGTCTCGTTCGACGTGTCGGCAACTGTGGCAGAATGAACACCAGAAGGTCAGAACCAGCGTACCGTCGGGCGTGATGTCGGCGTTCTTGCGGAGTTCGCTCAGCTTCCAGACTTTTCCGTTAAGCGTGACTTCGAAGTCCGGCACTTTCTCGCCAATGGCGATCTTTGCGGCAGCTCCGTCGGATTGGCTGTGTCCGTGACCCTTTCGGTGACTGTGTGTTCTGTGTGCGTGCCCATTGTGGCCTCGATGGGCTGTCCCGTTCGCGTCACGTCCCGTGGCGGTCGCATGCTGGTCGTGGTGGTTGTCAACGTTTGGATGATCAGACTCAGACGGTGAAACGTGCGATTTGTGGTTGGTTGTTGGGTGAGAGTCCACTGCTTGCTCGGCGTGACCGGCATGGGATTCTCGCTTAGCAGGCGAGTCGTCCAGGGAATCATCAACGTCTGTTTGGTCGGAAGTTTGTGACGGTGCATCGCCGCAGGAGGGCAGCGTGAACAACGCGAGTCCCATCACAATGATGCCGGCAATCGTGCGCATTTCTTGCTACTCTCGATTGCGGTTGGATTTTCCTGCGATAAACTCGCGCGGATTGGCTCGCAGTTCGTCCTTGCAGCCATCGCAGCAGACGAACACAGCTCGGCCGCCGATCGATACCTTCAGCGGGCGGCCGTCTGCTCCGAGCAGATCGCCCGTCACAGGGCACGTTCGCTGTCTGAGTGCCGCAGCCCGGTCGCGGGCTGGCAGTTGAGCGATGCCACGCATCGATGCCGGAATAACTAGACGACGCTCCTCAGGTTCGACGGCCCGAGGTGCCGGCGGTTGTCGATCGCTGCGTTGTTGATCACTGGGACGGGGCAACTCGGCAACGTGAGAACCGACCGACGTGTCGTCTTCTTCGGCGACGATCCACGGCGACGACGTGTCGTGCAGAATATTCGGGCGTCCAGACTGCGACAACTGCGGGCCGAGCCGACTATCAAACGTCACCGCTCGACGACCAGGCACGGGAGTCCGCAACGCTGACGACGTATTCCCCACAGTGAACACGGCCGACCGTATGATCGGAGAGTTCCGTCGGTTGGTTGTTCCCGAATCCTGGGGAACGGCCTGCGGTGCGGGCGGATTGCGGTCGTCCGACTTGGCCGGCGGGACGACGACCCGTGGTTGTACCGGAGCCGGGATGACGGCGCAGGTCGGCTGCTGCGTGTAGACGCGGTAGGCTGGCCGGTACGAGTAACTCGGAACGTAGTAGGTCGAGGGTTGACTGTAACGGTACGACCGCGAGCCAAAGAACCGATTCAGACCGAGGCCGTGATGCCCGTAGCTGTGGTGCCCGTAGCTGTGGTGGCCGTAATGATGACTCCCGTAATGATGGCCCCCGAAGTGAAACAGGCTATGCGAACCGAAGTGGGACGAGTGATGGCCATGGTGGTGGTGACGGTCAGACGCGTTCGCTGTTAACGGCACACTGACTACAACAAACAACGCGACGATGAATGCGAGACGGGTTTTCATCAGATTCTCCTGTCGGGATCGACCGTGTTTCATTATCCAGGTTGCTGTGAGTGGCACAAGTCGAATCGGAAACGGGCTGGCGGTGCACAGGCCCGGTTCCCTCATCGGTGCACAACTCGCGAGGTGATCAATGTTTGTGGTCCCCGTGATGATGCTGCATGAGA
>CAUZVF010000469.1:0-5387 GCA_963582955.1 Planctomycetota bacterium | reverse complement strand
GTACCAGACGCGGCGGCAAAAGAAGAGCGCCACAATCTTCGACACTCCTCATGCCAGTTCCGCCCGAAAATCACAGACCACAGAGACTTTCGGGACACCCACTAGCTAACACTTTAGCTAACGCTCAGCAAATTGCAGTGGAATCCGGCGAGATGGAAATAGAAAAAGCCCTGTAAAAACAGGGCTAAACTCGTGATGGAGCATATGTGCGGATTCATCCGCAAAGCATTTCCTGTGCATCGCTAACGTCCGGTTAGCATCCGGTCACATTCCGATTGGCGGTTTACATCGGGATTTACAGGGTGCGATCGGCTCGGCAAATTACGGCGCGTCCCGGCGTTTGCTAACACTCTTGCTAACACTTCAAATCTTGAGGCATCAGGATGAGAAAAACGCAACAGTCATTTCAACAGACTCGAAACGGCCGATTGATGTCTCCGGATGTTCACGGACACAATTCGAAAAGCGGCAAGAATCGGGTCGGCCTCCTGGCCGGGGTTCGATAGCCTGAAACGTGTTTACGCAACTCGAATAGCTCTAGCACAGTCGAGAATGGAGGATAGGGGACTCGAACGGAGTGGCCGAAACATCAGACAAGGTAGTGAGTTACGATAATTGTTGTGTTGTCGCGGAACTGACCGGCGCGAAAACCGGCGCTGTTGCGCCGGCTACGCGATTGATTGAGTCTGGAACAACTGATGCTGAATTGCGTCACTTGGCTGCCGAGTTGCAGCAACGACTAACGGCTGAGCAATGCCGGCGACTGGCTGAACTATTGAATGAGGCTGGTGGTCCGTGACGCGGGGAGCCAAACGGCGGTGTGGCTCGGCTAACATGGCTTTCAAGGACGCAGTCGCCTCCGACGAAGTGTTGAATCTGGCCTATCAGTGGCTCTGCGAGCGGCAGAAGGACTAGACGGCGTCGGTCGATGAAACCGCCGCAGGTAAATTGGTCCGCCGTCGGTCCGACAAAACGGTGGTTTGTTCGGACTCGCATACAACATACGCACGTAAACTGCGCTCGGCGAGAACAAAGCGTCGCCAATCGAGTACCCAAGGGAGCCAGGTCGTCTCTTTCAACCCTGAGATTGCTACAACTTAGCCCCACAATACTTGCAGTGGACGGCGTCGGCGCCATGCCCTTCCGACATGCATTCGGGGCAGACTTGCGTGGTCAGACTTTTGCCTCCGGCGTGAGCCAGCTCGGCCGATACAATACCCGTCGGCACGATGATCATGCAGTAACCCAGGATCATCATGCAAGCCGCCAGAGCCTTTCCGGGCACCGTTGTCGGTGAGTCGTCTCCGTAACCGACGGTCGTCATTGTCACGATGGCCCAGTACATGCTTCCCGGGATCGAGTCGAATCCGGTTGCAATCGGTTGGCCTTCGGAGTCGACACGTCCACCTTCAATCAAATGTATGGCCGACCCGACGATGACGACGGCAATCAGCACGAATGACAAAAAGACGGCGACCTTGGCACGAGCCGCCCAAATCGCCTGTCGCAGGGCCGTGGCTTCCGACAGCATGTGGGCCAGCTTGAAGATCCGAAACGCACGCAACAGGCGGATCGCCCGGATGACTGCCAGACGCTGTGCACTTCGTCCCCCCTCGAAAATGGGCAAGGCGATGATGTACGTCGGCAAGATCGCCAACAGGTCGACAATCCCATAGAAGCTGAAAATGTATCGCATTGGGCGAGGGGCACAAACGATCCGCACCCCGTACTCGAATGTGAACAGCAGCGTGAAAAACCACTCCGCCCCGACCAGCAGCTTGGGGTGCGCTTCGCGAATAGCCTCGACGCTCTCACACATCACAACCAGCACGCTGAGCAGAATCGCAATCAGCAGCAGCACGTCGAACAGCTTGCCGGCGGGCGTGTCAGCTTCGAAGATGATCTCGTACCACCGTTCGCGCCAAGAGCGTGCTTCGTGCTTCTGGCTGACGGTCGTGGGTTTGGACATGGCCAGCACCGCGAGTTGATTCGCTCGCCCCCCAAGAGACTGATATCACACGGTATGGTACTAAGTCCCGGGATCTTCCGCCACAATTGACGCCGCCAATTGCCAGGCACGGAGGCGCGTGCAGAACCTTCTCAGTGGTGCGTCACGATCCCTTGTGGACCTTGTGGCATTCCGACGATTTCCTCTTCCATGCATGCCGGCGCCACTACCCCGGCGGAACGGTTGGATGCTGTCGCTATCTCGTCCAACGACAACGGCCTTCCCTAAAAACGAGACAGGTCGGCTTCCGCATCATCCCTTTTCGAGGCCTGCTCAGCGTTCATCAACCTCAACAGTAGGGAACCTGTTGCCATGGAGTTTGTGGTTCAGCACCGATTCGCCACTGACGCCGACTACTTCCACACCCGCATCGGCGAGCGCATTCATGTTATCCCGCCGCGGCTAGGGCGAATCGACTGTTAGGTCCTGACGGTGCGGTCGGGTGGGGCAGTCGTATTCGAGAGACTCGGAGAGCTACAATGCCACACCAAAGCCATGACCGACAATGTCATCTACGATCTGCTCGTCATACTCGCTGCCGGCCTCATCGCGGGTGTCGTCTGTAAGCGCTTGCGCGTGCCTGTGCTGATCGGATACATTCTGGTCGGCGTGCTGATTGGCGCTGGCGGGTTGGGTTTGATCCGTGAGAAAAGCCACGACATTGGGCAACTCGCCGAAGCCGGCGTGTTCTTACTGCTGTTCGCCATCGGTTTGGAATTTTCGCTCGACGAACTTCTGAGGCTTGGCCGGCACTTACTCGTTGGGGGCAGCGTCCAGATGGTGCTGGTGGCTGCTCCCGTCGCAGGCGTCTTGCTTGCGTTCGGTTTGGATTGGCGATCCGCCGTTCTGCTCGCCGCGGCAGTTGCGTTCAGTTCAACGGTGCTCGTGTTCAAAACGCTAGCCGAGTGGGGACGAACGAGCACACCAGCCGGTCGCCGCGCGATCGGCATTCTTTTGTTTCAAGACGTGGTCCTCGTTCCGTTACTGCTAGTCGTGCCGTTGCTGACTGGCGGTGACGCGCCCAGCGTGATTGATTGCGTCATGCTGGCCGCAACGTCCCTGGCGTTTGTCGCGTCCGTCGTCTTGCTGCGTTCGGTGTTGGCCGGATGGCTGATCCCGCACTTGGTCAGCCACCGCAGTCCGGAGTTAGTTGTTCTGGGCGCGGTCGTGGTACTAGGCGGGGTTACTTTCGCAGCACATCGAATCGGCCTACCACCCGCCGTTGGTGCTTTCGCCGCAGGATTGATGCTCAGCGGCAATCGCTGGACGGCGCAATTCGACGCACTGGTGATGCCGTTTCGCGAAACATTTGCGGTTGTGTTTTTCGTCAGTCTCGGCTTGCTGCTCGATCCGCGAGTCCTGATTGCCGAGCCGCTTAACTTAGTCGGATTGCTCCTCGCCCTGATTACCATCAAAGCCTCCGCCGCGATCATCGCTTTGCGCCTGACACGACTCTCGTGGCGATCCTCCCTGGCGACGGGAATCGGTTTGGCCCACGTCGGCGAATTCGCCTTTGTGCTGGTTGCGATCGCATTGCAAGCCGACTTACTGGCGGAAGAGACTGCACAGCGATTTGTCGCCGTGGCGCTGACGTCTTTGATGCTGTCACCGCTGCTGTTGCATTACGGATTGAAGCACACCGCGCAGATCGTCGCCGCCGAAGACGATACAAAACGCCGCAGGACGACTGTCGCAGTGTCGCCTAGTTACTCGCTTGTCATCGGCATCGGACCACTCGGCGGTCGCATTGCATCGCACTTGGAAACGACCGGCCACGAAGTATGCGTGATCGACCGCAACCCGCTCAACCTGCAACCGTTCGCACAACAAGGTTTTCACTCCGTCACGGGTGACGCAGCGGACGAGGAAACGCTGAAGCGGGGCCACGTCCAGCGGGCAACTCTCGCCATCGTCTGTGTTCCTGACGACTCGGTCAGCCTTGCTGTCGTTCGCCTGGTCCATCGCATCAACGCGAACTGCACGATCACGGTCCGTTGCCACTTCCAATCGAATGAGTCTCGCCTGATGAAGGCCGGTGCGTCGCACGTTATCAGCGAAGAATCGCAAACCGGCGAAGCGTTGATCCGCCTGCTGGAAGAAAGGGACGGGGAAACCTCTCCAGCTGCGAGAGGCTGAATTGCGGCTATTCGGGCTACTCGAGGAATCAAATAAGCTAGACGGTCTGTGGGACGACATCTTGGAAGAGGAGTCGTCGCCTCGGTCCGAAGTCGCGGTCGGGTTAAGTGCCGCGGCTCATTGGCCGAATGCCACGCCGATTCTTCGAAATGATCATCGGCAATCCTATCAAACGTTCGATTTTCGACGGAACCTATTCAGGCGACAGAATTTGTGAAATTCGGCCGTCGCAGTTGTCTCAAATTCCCGTCCGATTATTCAAAACGTCATAAACCCGTGGGGATCGAGGTATTTGACACACAGTCGAGCGAAGGTTTGCGCGCGACGGTCCGACACGCCGTTGAAGTTTTTGATCGCGCGAAAAGTACGGCGGTCGGACACACCGCTGAAGTTCTTGATTGCCCAAAACCTGCGCCGGCGAGGCACACCGCCGCAGTCTGAGGGCTGGCGGCACGGAGCTTAACACAGCAATCTCGACTACTTTCCCTCGCGGAGAATGCTGTAGACCGTTGGTCGATGCAGTCCGGTAGCGCGGCACATTTCGGCTTTGCGGGCTCCCTCTTTCGCCATTCTTAGGACGGCCTTGATCTGCTCTGGTGTGACTTTCAGCCGAATCCCTTTGCGTTGGCCTCCCCAAGTTTTGCCGGCGGCCCTGGCGACAGCCTGTCCGGCGCGGATGGCCGAGGCGCTGGGATCGTATCAGAAGTGTCACGGGATCCGTCAGAAGTTGGCGGCGGCCGATCCGAACGACGTTCAGGGGCAGTTTAATCTCTATGTTTCGTTCGCGAAAATCGCGCTCGCGGTGCAGCGACAGAAGCGATATGAGCAAGCGATCGAATGGTATGAGAACGCCTTGCAGGTGCTGCTGCGGCTTAAAAGAGCAAAATCGGCTCGCGCCCGCGAGACAGCAGTACGTTCGCTGGGTGGAACAACAGATCGCCACGTGCAAGGCCTGGCCGATCGTGAGGCGATCGGATTCCTCTACCGATGCGTACGCCGGGGCGCTCCGCCGCATTCAGGCCGCCGTCCAGATGAAACCGGATTCTGGCGGATTGTTGAACACGCTCGGACTTGCCCAATATCGGGTCGGCGATTACCAAGCGGCGCTGAAGACTCTGACTCGCTCGGTACAACTCAACCGCAAACAATTCGGCAGCGAGCTCCCCTATGACATCGTATTTTTGGCGATGACCCACCAGCAGCTCGGTGACACGGATAAGGCCAGAGAACGACTGGTTCAGTT
>CAUZVF010000468.1:0-5408 GCA_963582955.1 Planctomycetota bacterium | reverse complement strand
GACCAGCCGTCGCGGACGAATCTGTCAGCCAGGTAGTCCAAGAGTTTCGGATGTGTCGGCCGCTCACCGAGCACGCCAAAATTGTCGGCCGACCGTACGATTCCTCGGCCGAACAGATGATGCCAGACGCGATTGGCCATCACTCTTGGAACGAATGGGTTCGACGGATCAACCATCCGTCGTGCCAGATTCAACCGGCCGCTGCCGCTTTCGATGTGTTCTTGGCCGGAGCCACCGATGGCTTCCAAAAACCGGCGGTGAACGACGTCGCCCAAGTTTTTGTGGCTGCCACGGATAAAGACATGTTCGTCTTCCGGAGTCCCGTCCGTTATCGCGATTGCACGCATTGGCTGCGGGATCTGATTGCGATGGATGTCCATCTCGCGCGAAAACTCGGCGAATTGTTGGCCAACATTCAGTTCCAGCAAGTTTGATTCCGTCAGCCAGTTAGCAAGTTGTGTTTGGTCCGGCGATGCCGAACCGTCGCGCCACGCATTGACGGCGACGTCGATGATTTTCGCAAGACGGTTCGTGAATGCCGTGAACGACGAGATTTCCATGTCTTCGAGAATTCGCAACACTTCTTCGTTCGACCGTTCGGTTGGATTCGGACCAGGATTGGCGAATCGGATTTCGTCGACAGCCACCCAGCCGTTGCCATCGTCGATGATTTCGATGTGCGCTGTGTTGCCGACGTAATTGCTGACATCCGTCGCCTGACGATGCCAGCGAAACTCGTCGTGGTCGACCTTGAACGAGACTCCTCGAAACAACAGGCCGTTGAACACATCCATCACGTAACCATCAATGATCAGCCGCACCTGCGCATTCCTGCCGGCGATCCGATACAAGATGTTCAGTTTTTCGATTTTGAATGTGCGCGACCGAATCACTCCACACAATTGGTTCGCCAGCAGGCCACTGTGGGCAACACCAGAAATGACGGCCAGGGGTCGCGGAGTCGTGGAATCCCATTGCATCCGCCGAGTCGGCGCGTTACCAAACGCCCGGCCTGTCACGAACCAATCTCTGAAAGACCCGTCATCGAAATCCTCGAACAATACCGATTTCTGGCGGTTTTGTTTCATCGCGCCATTGATGCGAGCCAACTCGTGCGCGACCTTTCGCCGATGATCTTGAAACGCCTCCCCATTCGTCTTGCCGGATTGGGCAAGCGCCAACCACGCGTGCAAAGGATGTGCTGGTTTTCGAGTTTCCTCGGACGCCAAGGCGGCAGCCAGGCGTGTCAATCGCTCGTGATTGAGATTGAATTCTTTCGCAACGACGGAAACCGGACGGCGAAATGACGTCGTACGACCATCGGTGAAAATAATGTGATCGAGATTGATGTGTCCCCAACGCCCTCGATGGTTGTCGACAATCTCGATCACAGCCTGTTTGCCGATCAGATCGCTGACGTCCCAGGTTCGAGGTTCAAGCCGTTCGTTATTCTTACCGGTTGCTGTCCTAGTGATTTTGCCGGCAATCTTCAGGTTGACACAGGTTCGATTTTCATGGCCTCCACCACCAATCAGAAACTGAATACGGCGGCGATTGATGACGAATTGGACAGACGTCATTCTTCCCTTTGCCGCATCGGTGTTGGCAAAAGTGTTGACAAATCGCTTTCCATCAACGCCGCTGACCTTTTGCTGACGCCGCGTGGCTCCGGCGGAAGGCGCATCGCCGAACGCGTTGCCTGCGACTTTCCATCCGTTGTACGTGCCGTCTTCGAAATCCTCGAATACGATGTCGGGTTTGATGGTCTTTGATTCAACGGATGTGTCGGTGGGTCTTGGTTCGCCGAAGAGGACTTCTTGCGCGGCAAGTAAGTACTCGGATAGTTCATCTTCGCGGCCATGGGGCAGTTCTCGGATGGATTCGCCAAACGCCTGATTGGCCCGGTCGTAAACTTTTTGGATACGCCGGACGCGAGTCTCGATCTGACGGTGCGGATCGAGCAACGCGACGTGCCGTCGTGAACTCTGCAGAAAGCCCAATAACGCGTAGTAATCCTTTGTCGAAATCGCGTCAAATTTGTGGTCGTGGCATCTTGCACAACCTACCGTGAGTCCCAAGAACGTCTTGGAGAATACGTCGATTTGGTTGTCAAACCGCGAGGCCTCTTCCGCACGGACGTCGACCGGAGCATGCTTGTCTTCTCCAAGAAACCAGAAACCCGTGCCAATGACCGATTCGTTAAACTGCTCGGTCGGATGCCGTCGCGGATTTTTCATGAGGTCGCCGGCGACGTGTTCCATGACGAATTGGTCGTACGGCACGTCGGTATTGAATGCCCGGATGACATAATCGCGATATTGATGAGCATAATGCAGCGGATAATCGAATTCATGTCCCAATGTTTCGGCATAACGGACAAGATCCAACCAATGCCGCGCCCAGCGTTCGCCAAAATGCGGAGATTCGAGCAGCCGGTCGACGACTTTTTGGAACGCTCGCGGCGATGAATCATTCACAAACGCCGCGACTTCCTCGGCATTCGGCGGGAGCCCAATCACATCGAAATAGACACGGCGGATCAAAGTACTGCGTTGCGCCGCCGCATTTGGAACCAGTCCCTCGTCAAGAACGCGAGCCGCGATGTGCCGATCAATCGGAGATCGCTTCCATATCTTCAGCCGGCGGGCCACGTCGGCGGGTTGGCCGGTTAAGTTCATCGGCGGCGGAGAAACGACTTTCACGGGCTTCCATGACCAATGTGATGCCTTTCGTTTTTCGATGCTAAATTCTTCGGTGGCTGCGGAATTGCCGGTCGGCGGCGTCCAAGCCGCGCCGTTTCGGACCCAGTCTTCCAGCAGCTTGATTTCATCGTCGGGCAGTTTTCCCTTTGGCGGCATCTTGTAGTCGCCTTTGTATCGAATCGCCTGAACCAGCAGACTCGCTTTCAGGTCACCCGGTTTGATCGCAGGACCGGTGTCACCGCCCTTCAGAACACCGCTGTGAGAATCCAAATACAGCCCACCTTCAAGTCGCTTCGCTTTCGTGCTATGGCACTGATAGCAACGTTTGGCCATTAGCGGACGGATCTTCTTTTCGAAGTGCTCTAATTGTTGTTTGGTGAATTTGGTGGAATCAGCACAAACGCCCGGCCGCGCGGCACAACTGAGTGCAACAAATAGCAGCACGAGCTGCATTCGAACTGAACCGGACGCCATTGACGCTCTCTCATTGTTTGAAAAGTGAAAAGTTGATTGCTCGCAAACTCTGCTGACAAGAATAACTCGTGCGAAAGCATATCTCGCGGGCCGAGGGGGACGCCGGCATGGGCTGGTTACCAGGGTGTCCGAAGTTCCCGCTCGGCTCGCGGGACCTACTCAAACTTCTGCATTAGGTTGGCGAAGATCGACGGACATCGATTATAAGTCACTTAACATGACTGCGGGAGTCTCGATGGCACGACAGTTGACACGGCACGCGAAAAATGAAAGGACCAAGATGACAACATTAGCCATTCAAAAGGCCGAGGCGATTCAAGGGGAACTGCCCGACATGCCAATCGAACCGTCCTGGATTCTCGAAGGCACGCCGCACGCCCGGGGAACCATCCTACTTCAATCGGACGACAAGCTTGTCTCCAGCGGTTTGTGGAGTTGCACGGCGGGCCGGTTTCAATGGACGTTCGCCTGGGACGAGTTCGTCCACGTATTGGAAGGAGAAGCCATAATCCAACAGGAAGGCGGCGAAACTTTAACGCTGCGCGCCGGCGACATCGCTCACTTTCCGTTGGGACTCAAGACAGAATGGTATGTCTCTGAGTTCGTGAAAAAAGTCTTCACAATCCGCACTCCGGAACCGTTCAATCTGGGTTAACAGTTTCTGCGTTCGCCAAAACTGACTGCATCACTCTGGAACGTGGCTCAAGACGACGATAGCCAAATCGAGTGACATTGAAAATCAACGCGAGTCTGCTCGTTGTCGCAAGCCAAACGGATTGTCAACGTTTTGAATGATTCAAGTGGCGGTTTTTCTTAAGTATGACTTGGCCACTGCGGGGGTCGTAGGACACGACACTCATCAAAGCACGCACGAAAGTGTCACCGTTCGTTGATTTGCGATTCGTTTTCGTGTTTGAATCTGAACTCGACGCGTGACTGCCCACCGCGCCGTTGCCGGCAATCTTTATCTCAATCCGCACAACATCCGGGTTCGCCGAGCAATTCAGCATCAGTCCCCGGTCTGACTTCCTGACCTCGTCGATACCGACGGCCTCATCAATTGCTGCCGCGACCGCAAGGCGCACCTCGATCTTGTCACTCGCCGGAAAGCCGAGATCGTTCAATACTCCTGCAATGCGACTCTGGATTGCACGAATGGAAATCGCGTCGCAAGGCAGTTCGGTGGTGAATTCGAATGGAATTGACATGATTTCGCGTTTCGCGTTCGACACGCGCCTTTATGGGCAATGTTGGACCCCTCCTATTTGACTAATTGTGATTCGTGGCAAAAACCGGGCGTGGAAAATCTGGAATTCCCAAATTTTTCGAGAAATAGCTTGGAATCTAACGGCGGCGTGATCAATCCGTTCAAGTTCGCGCTCGACCCAGATCGACATAACCAACCATCTGATCGAAGGTTATGGCCAACAGCCGATCAATAAAGCAAATCGGCCAGCACATCCGGGAATCTCGGATCGGGACAATCGATTTGAAGACGTGCCAATTGATTGTTGATTGGCCCGGATTATTCACGAAACAACACAAATATGATGCAAAGCTTGTGGCCAAAAGGAGTTGCGACTATCTTACCCAAAACACCGCGCAAAATCGGAGTTGATCGTAACCCGAAGCGTCAGCGAGGAAACATGTTGAATTCCTCGCTGACGTTTCGGGTTACGAATAATTCGGGTTGGACATGTTCACCGATATCACAATCGATCAATACGGTCATTTTTGAATCGGAATCCACGGCATTCGTCTCGCGTTAACAATTCCGTCGCGGATTCGCGAACTATGCTGTAACGAAGGTGGCAAAATATCCACCGATTTACGATTAAAGTGCAAGCGTACGTTTCACCGCGAGTGCGTATCGACCGTAAGTTGGTCACGAGAGCATTGCCGACGTGTTCGATGCACTTCGTAGCAAATGGCCATACAAGCCGTCCTTCCCACGCGAGAAGTGCATCGAGATGCCGAAGGAAGGCCGAGGGATTCATTTTGATCCGGCAGTGCTCGCGCATTTTTCATCCGCTGCCACAAAAATTTGAAGTTCAATGGAAATAGATGGATGTGAGTTGAGTTTCCTTTCGGACGAGCTTCCGATGAGGCACAACTGGCATCGCCAATACGACCGGTTTCATACTGATTGAGTGCCGCAATTCACGAAGTTTTCATCACGTGAACTGATTATCTGGCAAACGATTGCAACTGCCGTTCGATCACAGATGGACG
>CAUZVF010000467.1:0-5427 GCA_963582955.1 Planctomycetota bacterium | reverse complement strand
TCCACATGGGACACGGTCCTTTCGATAAGTCCGTTGACGCGAAAGCTAATGAAGTGGCCGGGACTTGGTACGTTGGCTGATATCTATTCTGGGACAGGCACCAGAGCGGACAAGGTGTACTTGATCGAATTCGGACGCACGAGCGGGAAGCTGCTTCTCGGTTACTCGCCCGAATGTGATGACGACATCGAGTTGGAACAATTGTTTCTCAAGCCCGTTTTGCGCGGAAGAAGTATCGCGAGATACGGCCTTAAGGAAGTCCGGTCGTACTTGATCGTTCCTTACGAAATCCAAAACACTAAAGTGAAGTTGGTTTCCGAAGCGACTTTGAAAAAGGTCGCACCGCTCACATACAAGCATTTGGCATCTTGCAAGGAGCGGCTTGACGCGAGAGAAAAGGGGCGATTTAAGAAGTCGGGCTGGTTCCAATACGGACGCCCGCAGAATCATCTTCGATTCGACGTATCGGAGAAAATAATAATGCCGGACGTTGCCGAACGCGGCTCTTGCTTCCTCGATCGATCTGGATTCTGGCTGCTCGATACCGCGTACGCCATCACCAAGAAGGACAATACGGATGTTGACCTAGCCTTTGTCCTCGGATTGCTAAACTCAAGGATTCTGACGTTCTTTCTCAAAGAAACTGGAACACCGCTTCGCGGTGGCTACTTCCGAATGAAAACAGCGTACCTCAGGCCATTTCCGGTGCGCGCGATTGATTTCAACAACCAAAAGGACAAAACCCAACACGACCGAATGGTCGAACTCGTCGAGCAAATGCTAACACTTCACCAGCAACTAGCGACCGCCAAGACAACCCACGAGCGGACGGCGTTAGGGCGTCAGATCGAGGCGACGGACGGGGAGATTGACCGGTTGGTGTACGAGCTGTACGGCCTATCGGACGAGGAAATCCGCCTCGTCGAGGAGGCCACCGCCCGATGAAACTGCCGAACGCCGAAAACGCGATCATCGCGCCCGAGAAATTGCGTGATTACTTGTTGAATCCCGCACATCGGCGCGGCGGCTCAAAGGCGAAACTGCTGCTATCCATGGGCTATCAAATGGACCAGTGGCAACAGTTGGAAACGGACTTGCGCCAACAGCATCTAGCGGCCGATGTTGACAGAGTCAAGAAAAACGATTACGGAACGACCTACGAAATCGCCGCCGGGCTGCAAGGTCCCAGCCGGCGTGACCCGATCCTGTTTCGCAGTATCTGGCAAATCGATTTTGGCACGGACCAGCCCAGGTTGATTACAATGTACCCGGAGTGGTAATGATGACCTTTCCAATGTTCGAAGACGTAATTGTGACGACTGACGTGCCAGGCCACGACATCCGAGCGGGCGACGTAGGCACCGTTGTCGAGCATCACGTCGTCGAGGGCAAAGAAGACGGCTACAGCGTTGAGTTCTTCGACATGACCGGGAAGACGGTGGCAGTTGTCGCCGTGGCCGCCAGTCAACTTCGTCAGCCCACGTCGGCGGACCGTCCGAG
This sequence comes from Planctomycetota bacterium, assembly GCA_963582955.1. Taxonomy (GTDB): domain Bacteria; phylum Planctomycetota; class Planctomycetia; order Planctomycetales; family Planctomycetaceae; genus CAUZVF01. The sequence goes on along the minus strand of CAUZVF010000467.1, from coordinate 3,927 downwards.
TGCGCGGTCGCTCTCTCATGCGCAGTAACTATGCAGACGCTTGAGCAGATTCGTCGTGAGGGGTTGGAAGCGCTGCGCGAGCGGCTGGGGCGGGCCGGGATGATTCGCTTTCTAGGCCAATTCGAGAATGGTGCGGGCGACTACGCGGAGGATCGCCGCGAGTGGGTTGACGGCATGTCTCTCGCAGAAATTCGGGAATTGTCACGCCGTCGTAAACGGAAAAAGAAATCCTGAGCGTTTGGAAACAATTCGCCGCGCCAAAAACCGGGCGATTGACCAGTTGATGTAGCGGGCAGCCATTCATTGCACGTTACAAGCTAGGAAAAGAAGACGATGGCGAGATATGAAATCGCTGCGCTTGACAAACCTACGATTCGCTTGCCCCCGCCGACTCCGCGCCTTCGCTAGCCGGCTCGGTCGATTCCTCGCCACGAAAAACCCACGAAGAGAATCAACCCGTTTTCGTGTGTTCTCGTGTTTTTTGTGGCCACTCACGGTCGAAGGTGGTTCGTCTAGATTCGCTGATTGACCGAGTCGAGAAACTTCAACAGATCGGCCATTTGTTGGTGGTTGATTTTCTTTTCGAATCCTTCCGGCATTATCGACTTGCCTGTGCTTTTGATTTCGTCGATATCTTTACGAAGAATGGTAACCATTTCGTTCTTGTCGCGTTTCAATGTGATGCTACCGGGCGTCTGTGTGGAAATGATTCCGGTGACGATTTTGCCACTGTTCAGCACGACGACGTAGTTGACGAAATTGGACGAGACTTCACGGTTCGGGTCAAGGATTTGGGCCATCAGCGATGCCGGCGGTAGTCGTTTGCGTCCGTAATCGGAGAGGTTGGGGCCGACGTCGTGTCCTTGCTTACCGAAGCGGTGGCAGACCGTGCATTCTTTCAAAAACAGTGTTTTGCCACGCGCGGCGTCGCCGTCGCGTGCCAATGCGGGTTTGTAGGCAGCGATGACGTCCTTTCGTTCTCCCAGAACTTCGTCGGCCAACAACGTTGCTGCTTGGTTGCGGATTGATTTGTTGGGATGTTTCAACAGTTGTGCGCGGCGGGCGGCGGCGATTTCGCCGGCGGGGATTTGCTTTTTCTTGACGGCGGTTAGCAATAGCGGTACCCATTCAGTTTTCGATGCCAGTGTCTCGACAATCTCACTTCGTACCGCGGGAGTCGTGTTGTTCCATTTTTCGATCAATAGTTGTGCCGTCCCCAATTCCGAGGACTTTGACAGAAGCCGAACGGTTGCCATTTGAACTTCGCGCGGCTGGCGAGTGTCGAGCAGTGGCGTCAGGATGTCGGCGGCTGAAGCAACCGAGTCAAACACCAAGAACGCGATCGCGTCAGCCCGCAAATCGGCGGATGCGTTGGTGTCCCGAACGATCATCTTTGCGTGCGGAATTAATCGGCCGAGGAGTTTTTTGGATGACGACGCAACGAGTTTGTACTTGTCGGTGTTGAGGAATCTCGCGATCAGTCGAATTTGAATCTGGGTTGTCGCGTCGGTGGGCTCTAAGCGGGCGATTGCGGACAGAGCTTGCTTGATTTCCACCGGCTCGTTTCGCGCGCCCAGCATGAACGCAGTTTCGCTGACCAGTGCGACACCGTCCGCATCCTCCAAGAGCGATGGCTTGCCGAGTAAGGCCATCAGCAATTGATCCAATTTTTGATAGGAAGAACTCAGAACGGCTGTCTTCAACCAGGGGTCGTGTCGATCTCGAGCCGCGATGTTGGCCAGAGCGTTCACGGCTCGCGCGTCGTGCGTCTCGCCCAGTGTCAATGCCACTTGAAATCTGACTCGTGATGCGGGCTCGTTTTGTAATTCGATCACATTGTCCAATAACTTCGCCGACTTGTTCAGCCGAGGTTCGGCGACGCGGATTGCGTGTTCGCGAACGACCGCCGATCGATCGGACAATGCAACCAAGAGGATTTCGTCTCGCAACGCGGCGAGTCCATCCAGAGTCCACAGTGCATGCAGGCGCGCTGTTGGCTTGTCGGTTGTGGCCAACAGCTCTTGAAGCGGTGCGACGGCCGATTTGTCTTGCCGCTCGATGAGCAGTCGCTGTGCGGTTTCGCGCCACCATGAGTTTGGGTTATCGAGGTGTTGGACTAGCTCGGCGGCGCTGGCTTTGCCAAGTTGTGGTGACGGTGGGGTTTTGAAGTTGGGCGGTGCCAGTCGATAGACGCGGCCTCGGTCGGAACCACCGTGGACGTCGACGAGTCCCTTTTGTTTCAAGTCGTCCGGCACCCACGACGGGCCTTCGACAACTTCGCGGTACATGTCGACGACGTGCAGCGTGCCGTCCGGCGCGTTGATAAAGTTCACCGGGCGAAAGAAGTTGTCGCTGGATGCGATGAACTCGGCTTTCTCGTCGGATCGTTTCGAATCGAAGGTGACTCCGTTTGGCGTCAAAGTCCGGCGGTGGACGAGGTTTCCGGCAGCGTCACCGACGAAGATGTTACCGCGAAATTCTGCAGGGTAGGCATTTCCCCGATAGATCGTGATGCCGCACGAGGCCGTGAAGTATCCCGTCGCATTGATCTCGCCGGGATTGGCGGGCTTGCCCAGCGACTGGCGGCGGAAGGCTCGGACCAATCGCCATGGTTCCGGCGGACTGGTGCGGTAAACAAGCTCGGTGCCGACTTCCTTGGCCAGACTCTGGTAAACGGAATCGACTCGTAGGTATGGGTTGCGGGCCAGATATCTTCGCGGCAAAACAACATGCCGAGCCGGGCCGGTGTTTTGACAAACGAACCGATTGTAGGCGTCGTCGAAACTGTTTCCCCAACGACTGGTGGCCCAGGTCAGTGCTTCGAATTCGAGAGTCTGGGGATCGAAACGGAAATCGCGGCCGTTGATCGAAATCGGTTTCGCCGTTGGGTCGTCCGCCCGACGGATGCTGCCGCCGCTGTGACTGGTAGCTCCGTAGATTTTGTTGTCGATGCCCCACTTCAAGTTGTTGGCCAGAGTTTCGGCGTTGCTGATGCCGAATCCTGTGAATATCTTCTTGCGGACGTCGGCCATGTGGTCTCCGTTGGTGTCTTTCAAATACCATAAGTCCGGCGCCGCGATCACGAACACTCCGCCTTTCCAGCAGATCGCGCTGGTCGGTGTGGATAGCTTGTCGGCGAATACGGTGCTGGAATCGAAAACGCCATCGTTGTCTTTATCCACCAGAATACGCACCTGTCCAAATGCTGAATGAGTCGCGTTTTCCGGATGCGGATAGGCCGTCATTTCGACCGCATACATTGCTCCGTTTTCGTCGTAGGCGATTGAAACGGGGTCTCGCAGTAATGGCTCGTGTGCAATGAGTTGCATTCGGAAGCTGTGGAGGACGGAGAACGTCTTCGCGGATTCTTGAGGTGATTTTGGTTTGACTCGTTTGATTGTTGGTTCGACGGGATCCGTGAGTTGCGTTGGTTCTTCTGCGCGGGAATTCAATAGGAAAATGCCGAGTGCTAGAATCGACGAAAGCCATACAAGCGACTTGATGCTTGGAAATCGGAACGACGGATTCATTGTCAGCCTCTATTGGGTAAAACAGCCAGCCGGTTAACCGTTGAACTGTGTCGCCCCTCCGGGGCTCACGCAGGAAAAATGGGTCCGTATCCCTGGGGCTTACGCCGCCAGGCTATTCACTGCCGTCCCTCCGGGACTGAAAAGAGCGACGTCGAGACCGGCATCTCTGATGTTGCTTGCCAAATGAGATGCAGGCAGCGTGCAGTCTACCCAGTTCGTGCTAGGCAATCATGCATTACGCAATCACGTCGAACACGGGTTCGCCGCCCTGGGCGATGTAGATGGGGCGGCCTTGGCGGTTGGTGACGGTCATGTGCGGGTCGATGCCGAGCAATTCGTAGATTGTGGCGACAAAGTCGGCGACGGGCACGGGATTGTTTTTGGGATACGCCGCGTG
>CAUZVF010000466.1:0-5442 GCA_963582955.1 Planctomycetota bacterium | reverse complement strand
TTCTTCTTCGCCATTCTTAGGCTCCTTTCTGGAACCCAAAATAAGCAACTCACCTGTCCGTGAAACTGTCACCACCTCACATCGCCATCTCCAACCTTCCTCTATCTCGTGATCCTGTTGCCGATGCTGTCGCCAGTCGGGTCCGTCCTCTTGAGCATGAACCGACTGACGAAATGATCGCCGCATTTATGCGGAGCCAAGCACTCAAGGGATTCAGCGACATGATCGATCCAGCACGACCCTGCTGCTCCCAAGCGAATACTGATCCGCACTAATTAGTTCGCCTGTACCTTCAAGGACCGACAACCAAACACAAAACCGGATGCCACCAATGACCAAAACCGAACTTTCCCGTGCTGTGATGCTGGCTCAAAGCGATGCCGATCTTCCCACGTTTCTGGGACCGGGAAGCTCGGAAAGCCTGAACCGCACATTTGAAGGATTCAGTTTACCGGGCTTCCAAGCGGTGGACGTGACCATCGTCGCCGTCGCCGCACTGGTCAGGCATGAATGCGTGATGATGAACGGCGACCTCGACCATGACGCCTTGCAGGAAGTCGCCAGCGTCGGTCGTCACAAGTTCAACATCGTGGGATTCGGTGCTGACGACGTTGAAATGGAACGGACGGCAAGACCACCGCATTGGTATGTGAACTTGACGGATTGAGCATCGACAGATTGATCCGGTTACTCAATTAGTTCGCTTGTACCTTAAAAGGTTGTCCTGAGCGACAAAAAGAAAAAGCAAAAACAAAACAACTTTTTTGAAAACCTCGCCAACAACCAAACTCTCCACGGGACTCAAAACCCCACAAGACTTCGCCTTCGAAAAATACACACCACTTTTTTTGCGTCAGGTCGGTAAGGAAAAAAATAAATGCCAGACATTAATGATATTCGGCCAACATCCATTAGCCATTTGATCGGGCAACAACACGTCAAGCAGGTTGTCTGCGTTCTGGTGGACTCACAAACGCGACGATCAGCAACTACACGCGCGATCAAGGCTGGGGGATGGGACATCACGTCGGGGCGATTCCCGGCATTGCGGCCGGCAAGGACATAAAACTCTCGCACGTAGGCGTGGTGTTTGATGTGAACCCACAGACGCTGCCACGGTGGCGGCGCTGGTTTCGGGTTGTCTTGCGCGATCAATTGATACTGTGGCTGCCCGCGTGTTTGCTCGGCGTGGCACTACCGAGTATGCTCTCGGTCGCGTTCCTCGAGCCGGGGACAATTGCAGATGACTGGACCGTCGCGGGGATGACGGCCGACGGCGTGCGCAATCATGTGACTCAGGTTTCCGGCGAAAAGACCGGCCAAGCATTCTGGTTGATGACCTTGTTCTGCGGGTTTCTGGTACTCGCCCCAAGCATGACTCTGCAAGCAGATACACTGGTGCGCCGCTGGGTTGACGCTTTGTGGACTGCAATTCCCGCGCTGCGGAAGTGGGACGTGAAGGACATCAAGTATCTGTACTTCGGCGGTCTGTGCGTCTTCTTCCTGCTCGGCTTGTCTTTGCTGAGCGTCGCCCGGCCGCTGACCTTGGTCGTGATTTCTGGCAACATCCTGAACTTTGCGCTGGGGTTCAGTTGCTGGCACACGGTCTATGTGAATCACCGGTTATTGCCATCCGCCCTGCGCCCGGGGTGGCTGATGACTGCGGGCGTTTGTTGTGCCGGACTATTCTTTAACGGGCTAGCAACGGTTTCGGTGTTGGCTCGACTCGGTGTGGTGTAAGCAGCGCGACTGTCGTAACTTCTCTATTCCGGTCGTGACGGTGGCACGCCGCCAAACAGGTCGCTGATCCGATCCGCCAGCGGCATCACTAGGCTCTGGCCGCCATCAAGCAATATTGTCTGGCCAACGATGTACCGCGAGCCTTCGGATGCGAGAAAGATGGCCAACCGTCCGACGTCTCGCGGAGTTCCGATGAACCCCGCCGGGATCGTGCGCTCCGCTGCATCAAAATCGAATCCGGGGGGCATCGCGGCCCGATGCTTCTCAACCAGAATCCAGCCGGGCGCGATTCCGTTGACGCGAATGTCCTGTTTGATCAGTTCGAGCGCCAGCGACCGTGTGAAGGCAACAATGGCACCCTTCGTTGCTGCATAAAGGGAATGCTCGGACATTGCGGCGTATGCATGAATCGAGCTGACGTTGACGACGCTGCCGCCTCCGTCCCGTAACGCGGGCAGCACCTGCTGTGTCAGAAAATACATGCCGCGCATGTTGACATTGAAGACCTCATCGTAGGTTTCGGGCGAAACCCGGTCGAACGACTCAGTCAACGTAATGCCGGCGTTATTGACCAGCACATCGAGCCCGCCCAGAAAGTCAATCGCTTCGCTTCCAAGCCGGCTTATCTGCTCCACGTCATTCAAATCAGCCTGGATCGCTTTAGCCGATCCGCCGGCCCGTAGAACCTCTTCAACGGCCGTCTCCGCGCCCAACGAAGACGCGCTGTAATGAAACACCAGCGCCGCACCAGCAGCGGCAAACTCGAGCCCGACGCCGCGCCCGATACCCGTGCCTGCACCCGTCACGAGCACTCGGCAGCTGGATAACGATTTGTCGTTGGAAGCATTCACGGCGACCGCCATCTGCAATTGTTATGGTTCCATGACCTGGCAATTGAGTTGACGCATGCGAGGCGACATCTGTTGAAGGACCGAATGCGACGGCGCTTGCCAGCCCAATTCCCGCTGATCGATCCAGGGAACAATGTAGGCGCTGGCGAGTTCGATCCGTGGCTCGTCCGCAGTCACGTTTGTCTGCACGCCGTGCCAGACAGCGCTGTTGAAGAGAATGATCGATCCTGCGCGTGCTTCCACATGGGCCAGATGATCGTAGTTCGCGTTTGGCCGCGGGTCGCGACGTGCATGGTGGCTGAAGGGCACGAAAACGCGGGAGCCGTTGCGTCGGGTCACGTCATGCAGGAGCCACGAAAACGTTAACACCAGACATTGTGCTGGCGGTTGCAGGCCCTGGTGATTGAATCGGTCCGCCGGCACGCCGACATGCAGCGGCAATCCTTTGGCACCAGGTTGAAATCGCCGTGATCCCACCTCGGCGAGCTGAAAATCCGTGCCGAGCACGCGCTCGGCCAAAGCGATGCAAGTCGGATGCAACAATGCCGTCTCGACCGCCTGCAGGTCTTTCGTTGCCAAGTGCTCCAACAGACCACGGATGTGTTGGTTGGGATCTTCAGCGGATACTCGTTCGTCGAACACACGGCCGATGGATTCGGCGAGGTGCTGGAAAACCTCGGCAGGTAACAGATCCTCCACGACGACGAATCCGTACTCGTCCAGCTTTACCATTAATTCGTCAACGTGTTCGTGGGCTGCTGACATGAACTTGCCGCGAGTTCTGGCGGGAGCTACCTCGTTGTTTGCTGGTTGATAACCGTGTCAGACTAGGTCATACTAACTCCGCTGCGGCCCAAGACACAACCCGTTGGCGAGGCAACTCGTGTATCCAAGCTCACGTCGTTACTACGGCAATCGCTTGTCCGGTGTGGCTCTGCTGCTCGTTTTCCCAATAGGCGCTGTCGCTTCGGATTTTGAGAAGACGGCCGGAATGGTATATATTCCGGCGGGCAAAACTCTGATGGGGACAACCGAATTACAGCGCTCGAAACTCGTCGGAGATTACGACATCAACCCTCAGCTACTGGCATTGCAGACTTCCCGCGCAGTCAACGTGCCCGGTTTTTTGATCGATCGTTACGAAGTTACCAACAAACAGTACCGCGAGTTCATCCGGGCAACGGGACATCGGCAGCCCATTCACTGGGTGGCTCATGGCTATCCTCACGGTCGCGGTCAGCATCCGGTCACGGGCGTTGACTACGAGGACGCGGTCACGTATGCCAAGTGGATTGGGAAGCGATTGCCGCGTGAAGCCGAGTGGGAAAGGGCGGCTCGTGGGCCCAGTGGTCGTTTGTGGCCGTGGGGTGATCGATGGGACCGGAAGGCATGCTGTTGGGGCAATTCAAAGCAGAATCCGCTCATACAAAACGCTTCACCCGTCGGTACGCATCCGCGCGATCGCAGTCTCTTTGGCGTGATGGACATGGCGGGAAACCTCACCGAGTGGGTCGAGGCCCCGCTGCCAAAGTCGCTTCAATACACAGCGATTGTAAAGGGCGGGAGCTTTGTCAATTCCGCGCCATGGCAGCTTCTTTGTGCGACACGCAATGCACACCCAAAGGGGCATGGCGGTGTTGGCTACATCGGTTTTCGCTGTGCGTTGGACGCACCGGATCGAAAGGATGTGAGCCCGGCCGACAAGCTTCGAGCACAAGACTCAAGACCGGCAACGGCCCGGTCACCGCGACCCGACCTGCTGGGAAAGCATCCGATCCAGCTCTTTCCCATTTACAACTACGATCCCGAGCGCAGGGATTACCAGAACACGATGGCCAGCACGTTTCTGACGATCTCCGACCGTCGCCCCAGCACGCTCAAGGAAACGACGCCCTGGCGCATCGAAATACGCGTGCCGTATCTGCCTGACGACCGATTCACTCTCTTCTTTGAGAATCATTGGTTTCGGCCGATGCAGGCGATCAGGTTCAACGACGACTTCACGCAAGTCGTTCTCAAGTCGCGATTCGAGAATCACCTGGACGTCGACATATCAGTCAAGACAGGAAGAGACTTTGTCGACATTCGTTACGAACTGGAAAACCTGAAGTCGTCGCCGCTCGACTCGGGAGTCGAGATGTGTTTTCAACCAATGGGCGCGCCGAACTTCCGGGACCATGACGGCACGCGGACCTTTATCCAGACAGCCACGGGTTTTCATTCAACGGCGAAACTCAACCGCCGCGTCATCGAACGATTGTGGTGCCAGGATTACACCATCGATCCGGCTACCGGAACCTCAACTATTGCTCCCGAAAAGCAGGGTTCATTGATTGCGATCGTCTCGCGCGACGGTCAGTGGCTGATCGCTCCAACAGCTATGTCCGGCCCGGCAGCGCGGCTGTTCAACAACTGGGAGTACTCGTGCCTGCATTGCACTCCGCCCTCGCGACTGGCGCCCCGGGAGCAGCGAGTTTTTAAACAACGTGTCTATTTCCTGCACGGTAGCCTTAAGGATTTGGCAAGACGATTTCAGGTCGACTATGAAGCCGAACAACGCGCAACCACGGGTTGAATGTTCTGAGCGCCGAAAGCGCCGATCGGCGCCGAAAGTACGAAAAACCGTTCAGAACAAACACGCCCTGCGTGCGCAAAATAACCGACTGCTGAATCCACTGCGGAGCGGCGCGATGGAGGCGTTATGAGGATCTGCGGTTATACATATTCGTTTCACACTGCCATTGAAGCGGGCGTGATCGACACGGTGGACGTCATCCATTACCTCCGCGAGTTGGGCGTGGAGGCCATCGAGATTTATAATATCTACGTCACCGAAGAGCAGGTGTCCCGG